>NZ_JAUBSH010000053.1:27036-44930 GCF_036704705.1 Microcoleus sp. K1-B1
ACAACCAAGTATCGAAATTACTGTTTACGGTGTTAATCTCAAAGGTCCCGGTACTGGGTGCTGTCCAAGACCACCACGCCGAGTTAGTTGTCCCACTTTGGCTAGGTTCACCTACTTCTCCGGTGGCTCCAATATTTGAGCCTGTAGAGCTGGCTGTTGAACCAGTCAAAGCAATTGAATTGGCAAAATTGTCATTGACTGGAGGGGGAGGGACAATATTAAGTTGAATCGAACCTGTATTAGACATCCAACCATCAACAGCAATTTGATAGGTTGTCCCGGCTGTAGCATTCAGGCTAAGCAGGCTAGTGTTATTCCCTCCCCCCTGATCATCGAAGTCAATCAGAGTGAGGTTATCAACCGCAGAACCAGTGAAAACCGACAACCAAGTATCGAAATTACTGTTTACGGTGTTAATCTCAAAGGTCCCGGTACTGGGTGCTGTCCAAGACCACCACTCCGAGTTAGTTACTCCACTTTGGGTAGGTTCACCTACTTCTCCGGTGGATCCAATATTTGACCCTGTTGTACTCACAGGTGCGCCACTGAGCAAAGTTCGGTTAGCAAAGTTATCAGCCATAGTCTTTTCACCTTTTTTTCTGGGTGGTTACTTTGGTCTTGTCTCGCCTGTACCAATAATGCACCATTGGTGACAATTTAAGACTTAATTGCATTTGTCAATCAGTAATTTTACTCACACTAACTGTTTTATTGCATTTGTCAACCAGTAATATTACTCAAAATAACTGCTTTTTTAGGAGTGGAAAATTCACGATTTGAGAGGGAGTAGGTATAAATATCATGGGAGGCATGATTCCTCGATCGCCCAAATCTCAGTTTTATGCCCAAAATCCGAGTAAATATTGAGCATAATTGCTGATTGACAAATGCTTCCTTAGCTTAACTTGTTACCAATGATAATGCACGCGAATTCAACTGAATGAGCAAAACTTTGCACAGTCTTGGCGTTGCTTAATCAGGGTATGAAAAAAATAATTTGAAAATCCAGAAGCTTTGGAGATACTGGTTTCTATGATTTGCATATTTAGTCTTTCATACCGTAAATCCGCAACGCCCTGCTACGGAAAATATACCAGGTTAAGACACCCCCAGCCATCGCTAATCCTGCTAAACCCAAAAATACTGTCGGCAAACCCAGAAATGTTTCGGCTACCCCGGCCAAAGCCAACGGTAAACTCAAAGCGATATTAGTCGCATTGTTTTGCAGCCCGAAGACTTTTCCGCGCATTTCTTCTGGGGTTTCTGCTTGAATCGTAGTCTGCATCGGCACTCCCACCAATGAGGCAAATAAACCCAACAGAGTAATGAACAGCACCGAGAGCCACAAATGGTGTGTAAATGCAGAAAGGCCCATCAGAGCAAATGCCATGCCGATCGAGCCGATTAAACTCAGTTGGGAGTGAGAAAATTTATGGCCGAGATAGCCGACTGTCGCCGCCCCAGCAGCCATGCCCACGCCCACCGCAGCAAGCAAAAATCCAAATTGTGATGCTTTCATACCGGGGAGGATTTCTGCCAGCCGCACCGCTAGAACTGCCAAGGCTGCAAAAATGGAAAATAGAATAATTAGTTGAATTAAAGCATTGCGAACTTTCGGTTGATCGTTGATGTAACGCAGGCCATCTCGCAAATCTGCTAAGGGGTGCGGCGGTTCGTGTTCGACTTCGTTTTTTTCGCCTGTTTTCATTGAAAGCAAGAGCACTCCGGCGAAGGCGTAACTTCCGCCTACTACTAATTCTTTGCCGATGCCAAGTCCGCCGCCGAGGTTGGAAAATAGGGTGTCGGCTAAAGCTAGTAAGGGTTCTCCGACTGCGAAGCCAATAATCACCGAACCCATCATGGTTGTGGTGTAGAGGGAGTTTGCCGATAGCAGGTGGCGGCGTTCCACAATTAGGGGAATCACTGACTGTTCTGCTGGGGCGAAAAATTGAGTTAGAGTCGAAACTAGGAATGTCACTAGCAGCAGTAAGCAGAATCCGAGTGGCAGTTGACCGAGTTCCCACCCGTCAGAGAGCCACAGCAGCACGGGCAATGTTAAAACGAAGGCTCCCCGCAGCAGGTTTGTGGCGACTAGCACTGCTTTTTTCGACCAGCGATCGACATACACACCTGCGGCGGCCCCGAACAGCACTGCGGGAATGGTAAAGGCGATCATGATTGCCGATACCCACCTGCTGATGGTTTGATCTGGCGCTTGAAAGCGGCTGGCTACGAGGGCGATCGTCAGTACGAGATAAACTTTATCTGCTAGTTGGGAAAAAACTTGGCCGCTCCACAATGCCAGAAAATTTGGGTTTTTGAGCACTGGCAGAAATCCCGTTTGTTTTTCGGGAATTTCTGCCAGTGCTTCGGAGAGTTCTGCTGGCTCTGGTGTGGGAACCGGGGGGATTGCTTCGGGGTGTGGGCTATTGCCGTTGTTCCAGTCTGGTGCTGGAGTGGTGGGGTATTTATCCATTTCTGGGTCTGGGACGTTGCTCCATTGTCGATCGGCGGAGACGGGATAAGAGTCAAACTCTGGAAAATTTTCTCGTTCTTCCATCTTGTGGTGGGTCACAGCTAACACAGATATTCTCAAATCAGAATCAGACAGTCGCATCATAGGATTTGGGGTGGATGGCCTGGGATGGTGGAGGTTGGGGGGATGGGAATTTGAAATTGAGGTGTTAACCCCTAAGTTTATTAATAATCTCGTAACTTTATCTCTATCTATTATCTGATGTCGTAACAATCTTGAGAATTTACCTGAAAACGCCGGCAGGTTCGGGTATCCGGCAGGCTGGGGGTGCGATGTACGATCGCCCCTTCACCTATTTAAATCCACACTCAAAATTTAAAACTCAAAACTCTCTAGGTAGGTGTCGATCGAGCTTCCCGATCGAATCGTGCAACCTAAATGATACTGGGCATATTGTCGCAAAATATTTTCTACTGATACCCAAGTTGTTCGATCGGCAATCCCCTCTCCTAGTTCTGGACTAGCCAACTGTTGCAGCGCTGCTAATTCCTTAGCATTAATCTCAAAATTTGTCAAGTGCTTGCTGCTATTCGTTTGCCGGGAACGGGAGGCGGATTTGTACAAGCTACCGTTTTCTGAAGAGAGTTCTGCCTCTAGGTTAGCTAGTTCGGGTAAGCTGAAGGTTCCCCCAGAGGGTATACTAAACCCGGTTTGCCAGTTCGGATCGGTGAAATTTGGGATGAGCGGGTGTCTGGTGGCGCAGCAAACTTGGACTTGGGGCGCGAGGCCGGCTAAGGCTAGCAAGTGAAAAATGCCGTGGGTGAGGTGGGCGACAAGTACGGCGGCGGATTGGATTTCTGTGCGATCGGACAAACGCTCCAAACGGCTCAAATGTTCGCCCAGCAACCAAAAGAGTTCTTCTTGAGGCTCATCGGAAAGGGCACTGGCGATCGCCAATTCGGCCAGATATTGCGCCGCTGCAAGTTTCCCTAGGTTGCGGCTCAAACCCGGATGGGATTCTACGGTGTTGGCTTGGGTGATTTTGTCGAGCGATCGGCCTTTGGCAATTAGCAATTCGTTGACGACAAATAATTCGCTTCTGCCGCCAATGGTCGATCGTTGTTTGCGAACACCCGGTGCTACGGCTCGAATTAAGCCGAATTCCCGCGTCAAAATTGTCAGCACTCGATCGGATTCGCCGATGGGCGCACTCTTGAGATTGATTCCAGTTGCTTTGTAAGTTCTAATCATTTGTTAGTTGACTGTTGACTGTTGACTGTTAACGGTTAACTGTTGGCTGTTAACTGTTAACTTTTAGCTTTTAGTTTTAGTGAGTTAAGATAGGCATTAATCTTTGGTTAAATTTCATTTAATAACGGATGCAATTCATTGCTATTTTTTTTGAATTAAAAATTAGGATTATACGCAATTCTTAACCACTGTATTGTTTAGTTTAATCAACCCAAGAGCAATTTTTACGGAACGCTGATTATCTTAATAACTATGGCGTCCATGTCCTTCGCCAATATTAACAGCAACATAATCAGCCTATCTCACAATTTGTTGGTTCATCGTATCCTTCGTAAAGTATTCCCATTTTTTAACAATAAACCATATTTAGATAGAAATTTTTGGGGCTAATTGATAAACTTGTAGTTGTGATATTTTTTCCCTATTAACTAATTTAAACAATTGATGATAAACAATTGATTAATGACCAATTAATACAAGTCAACAGTCAACAGTCAACAGTTAACTGTCAACTGTCAACTGTCAACGATTATCTAAATTATCGCGCTGGCGGATTAATTCTGGGCCACGAGAAGTCCCCAAACGAGTTGCCCCAGCTATTACCAAATCTAAAGCTTGTTCATGAGTACGAATTCCGCCGGCAGCTTTAATCCCAATCCGTCCCTTCGTAACTTCCTTCAGCAGTCGCACATCGTCTACTTTCGCCGGGCCAAAAAAGCCAGTGTTGGTTTTGATGTAGGCGGCGCCGGCTTCCATGCAAATCTCAGCCGCTAATTGTTTTTCGGCATCGGAAAGGAGCGAACTTTCGATAATTGCTTTAATGGTGAGATTAGTTTCTTCGCAAATTTGGGCTAATTCCCGGTGGAATTCGTCGATTCTTCCAGCTTTCAACAATCCTAAGTTAACGGAGACATCTAACTCTACGGCTCCATTATCCGCAGCTTCTAGAGCTTCGTAAACTTTCACCGTTGAAGTCGAAGCACCGGTGGGAAAACCTATAACTGTACAGACTTTGGGACGTTTGCCGTGCAGCAGATCAACTGCTTGTCGGACGTAGGCGGGATACACGCAAACTGTGACAAAGCCAAATCTCTCTGCTTGTTGGCAACAGTGTTCTACTTGCTCTGGCGTAGCGGTGGGGTCGATCAGGCCGTAGTCGATCAAGGGGGCAATATCGATGTCTGCCTGGTTTGCAGCCATTGCTGTTTTTTCTCCGAAGTAATTACTTCCTTATTATGTAGCGAATTTACCAATCTTCGACCAAAAGCAGCCTGGGTACAACCCCCCGCATTCCTCCGTGAGGTCGCTTTCTCCCATTCTTCAATCTAAAATCTAAAATCTAAAATCTAAAATCGATCGACTTTACTCCAGCCCTTAGCAAGTATAAATACTCAATTGGCTTGTAAAAACTCTTGTGGGAATTGGTTTACCAATATACATCAAAAAAATAATATTTTAGTATCTGCCTTTAGATACATTTTTGATCTTTCTTTAGGTATACTTTGTTAAAAGGAGTTACGGTAGAGCCTGCGTCAGCTACGCTAGGGCAGAGCCTGGTAGCGGCTACTGTTTTTACTTTTAGTAGTGCTTTAAAAACATAAAAGCCAGTG
This sequence comes from Microcoleus sp. K1-B1, assembly GCF_036704705.1. Taxonomy (NCBI): domain Bacteria; kingdom Bacillati; phylum Cyanobacteriota; class Cyanophyceae; order Oscillatoriales; family Microcoleaceae; genus Microcoleus; species Microcoleus sp. K1-B1. The sequence continues at coordinate 32,374 of NZ_JAUBSH010000053.1, forward strand.
CCAAGCATGAATCATTTAGAACTCGAACAAGAAATTGGGAAGATGGCTAGAGCGATGATGACTCGCAATAGCTTAATTGGTAAGGATTTGATTGCGGATCTCAGAGGGCGGCTGTCTGTTGACAGTGTAGCTGCTTTGATGATTGTCAGTATTGAGCGTTTGATTTGGTATGACTGCGAGTCCGTGATCTGGAGTTTGAGTTATTTGATTCCTGCTGACGTGATGGAAGAAATTCGCCGGATTACTGCGCTGGTTGTTTGCCAGCGGTTGATGGGCAAGGGTTTTCTGCTGGGGAAAGATTTTAGTATTGATGCAACAGGCCAGTTGATGTTGAGTGAGAATGCTAAAACAGCGGTTGTGGTTGCTTGAATTGGGCAAGCAGAAGTAGAAGCTATTAGCACTAGGAGATTTGCAGTTAGACTTGGGGCGCCCTAGAACTTTTTGTGTAACTGCAAACCTAATTCGGGATGCGGTGGTAAGAGTTGCGCGATTCACGCAGAGTTAAGATTCGCAGCCGCTCTAAAAAACGATGAGTGCGGTTAGCTAAAAGAGCTTTTTACGAGAGGAAAATAGTTAGTTTCGACCGCAAATTGTTGAGGTTGTTACTGACCCTGTGTACGGGCGATCGCCCTGTATCAAATTTTTCATATTTTTAGTGGAATTACAGTTTTATTCCAGGTATAGTTTCATGTAGAATCATCCCTAAGATAGATACAAAATATTATGAACTTAATTCAAAACTTGGAAGCGGCTTGGTATTACCATCTGGGCTCGCGCCACCTCGAAGCTAACGATGATCATGGTGCTCTGGCGAACTTTAACAGAGCTTTGAAGTTGCAATCAGATCATTATAAGGCTTGGTTCGGCCGAGGTATGGCTCTAGGGAAATTAGAACGGCACTTAGAGGCGCTGAAGAGTTTTGATGAGGCCTTGGCGGTGGAGCCGAATGCGAGCTTTGGCTGGCACAACCGGGCTATTGCTTTAGGAAAGTTGGGCCGCTGGTTGGAAGCTCTCAACAGTTTTGATCGAGCTCTGGAGTTCAGTCCGTGCGCGGCGAGTATTTGGCACAACCGGGGACTGACGCTGATCGATATGGGGCTATACGAGAAGGCAGTTCTGAGTTTCGATCGCTCTTTAAATTTGTATCCGGAGGCTGCTTGGGCATGGTACAACCGAGGTAATGCCCTGTTGGAACTCAAGCTTTACTATCAGGCGCTCAACAGTTTTGACCGGGCGATCGAGTTTAAGCCTGACGATGCGAAGGCTTGGTACAATCGCGGTATAGCTGCGAACTCTATGGGACTTTACAAACAAGCAGTAGCTAGTTTTAGCCGATCAATCGCTCTACAACCGGGCAGAGCCGATGCTGTGGGCGAACGGAGAGTTGCTTTGGAGAAATTAGTAGGTTTAAATCAGAGAAATTCCAAGTTTACTCCCACATCTGAGCGTCCCTTGGAAGATTATTTAATTTGGTACAACCGGGGTGTGGAATTGGCGCGAAAAGGCTGCTACTCTGAGGCGATTGCTTGCTACGAAACAGTCTTAGAAATAAATCCTGATTTTGCTAACGCTTTTTACAATAAAGCTTGCTGTTATGCGCTACTGGGATTTGCTGATTTGGCCCTTGACAATTTGCAACGGGCTGTTGAATTTATCCCTAATTTATACCGAGAGCTAGCTTTAGCTGACCCGGATTTAAGCTGCATTTGGAAACAAGAACGTTTTGAAGCGCTGATCCAAGGTTGATTTTACACAAAAAACAGCTCGCCCCATTGGCGAGCTGTTTTTTTGGGCGACGAAAATTCGATCGCCCGACAGTATTTGTGCAATCTTTGCTATTGCACAGAAACTCGGATTGAGGGCTTGACCGGCCTCTTGGCAACTACGATTACCCGGTAAGTGCCGGATTCGGGGAGTTGAGCAAAAGTTTGACCTTCGCCTTGATCCAAGAGTTGTCCCGACGGAGATTCGATCGCCAGATCTAGATTTTTGTTGCTAGCTGTCACCCTAATTGTCTGTCCCTGCTTGCCTTGAACGGTGATGGGCTGGATTTGGTAGCCGGACATTTTGAGTTTGACTGTGGCTTGTTTTTCCTTGAATGCTATGGGAATTGCGCGATCGGGCCTATAAGTCCACTTGGCGTTAAAGTCGCGTCCCAGTACGAAGCTGGTGGTTTCACCTTTCGGGGTAACTCGCACGCGATAGATGCCTGAGTCTGGCAACTGGCCAACCCACTGATTGTCTGACTTTTCAATAACCCCCATATGTTCACCATTGGGACTGTACAGTTCGGCTGTCAGTTGTCCCGCCCACAGGGAGAGAGTGAGTTCTCGCCCTTTGATGCCTTCAAAAATATAGGTGGTGGGTTGGTTGATTGTTTCTCGGATTTCCGAGGTTGACATTCGCTTGATCGGTTCGAGGTTTGAAACTGATTCAGAGGTAACGGGTTTGTTAAGGGTTTCTGTAATTTCCGAGGCAGCTATCAGCTCGCTCGGTGCAATTTTGGGGGCTACTGGGCTGGCAAATACTGATTTTGCCGTCATCATGAGTAGCATTCCAGTCAGTAAAATTAGTTTTTTCATGTCGCACTTCCGAGGGGGGGGTAGGGAGTTGTATATGGTTACTTGTGTTTGCCTGTTTTCACCGGATTAAAACTGGCGATCGCACACAGGCTACAAGAGGATATAGGATACACGTAAATATCCCGTACTTGCACAAAACCTGCTGGTAGCAAATTGGCAGTGCGGGAGATAAGTAGTAGCCTCAATTTGTCGGGACATTTTAATGATACTCCTTACGCATAATATCATCACAGAATATTAGTAATTTTGTCTAGGAAACTTAAAAATTTTTCCGAGGTTCTTGCTAAAGAAATGCCCACACCCAACAAACGCGGTGTCTGGGATTTTGGCTCTGCCTTGCTACTATAAAACGGCTAGCACCCCCACGGGGTGACAACCCTAGTGTTACTTCATTGTTGACCGAAAGCATCCAGGATAAAAGCCCCCGGATTCATTCCGAAAGCAGACTCAGGACCCAGAAATAAAAAACCTGTATCCGATGAAACTTGCCCCCCGAATTTATCACTGGGGTCAATACTTCAATTCTTTAATCTAAAATCTAAAATCTAAAATCGATTGACGATCGTCTAATTATCTAGGGCGCTGCGAACCACACCTTACCATATTTGTAGCGTGTCAAACCATTTTTCGCGTAAGTCTTGATACTGTATGTTTGTAGGGCGGATTTAGTTATTATCTATGATCAAAACGAGTTTATAACTACCAAATCCGCCCTGCCCCACGAGGTCAATTTGTACTACGAACTTGCTAAAATTTTTAGGTAAGCTTGTACTGTGTTGGACAAGCCCATTTCTAGCGCTTCCGCAATTAAAGCATGACCAATTGATACTTCTAGTATATCAGGAATAGAGCAAAATTTAGCTAAGTTTTGCAAATTTAAATCATGTCCAGCATTCACCCCTAAACCTGCTGATTGAGCTGCTTTAGCTGCCAACACATATTGTTGAAAAACAAAGTCTACTCTACCTTCGCGAAAAGCAGTTGCGTAGGGTTCCGTGTACAGTTCTACTCGGTCTGCTCCAACTTCTTTTGCTAGTGGCATGAGAGCAGCATCTGCGTCCATAAACAAGCTGACTCTGATGCCATGGTCTTTTAATTTTTCAATGATTGGTAGGAGGCGATCGCGATTTTCGGGAATATTCCAACCGCTATCGGATGTTAGCACGTCGGGAGCGTCGGGCACCAAGGTACACTGAGCCGGTTTTACGTCGCAAACTATATCCATAAATGGCGGCTGAAACGGATTTCCTTCGATGTTGAACTCCACGGTTAGCATTTTAGCTAATTCGTAAACATCGGTGGCTTTGATATGCCTTTCGTCGGGGCGGGGATGGACTGTAACGCCATGAGCTCCGGCGGCAATTACTGTTTTTGCGGCTTCGGTAACGCTGGGGATGCCGATGTTTCGAGAGTTTCTGAGGAGGGCGATTCTGTTGATGTTGACGCTGAGTTTTGTCATGGGATGTTAATCTTTAAGCTTGATATCACATCTTGCACCTTTCTCAAGAACGGGCAAGATGCCCGTTCCACAAAGAGTAGATTTTCCTGTGGAACAGGCATCTTGCCTGTTCAAAAAAGGATTATTGACAATGGTGCAAGATATAAGTTGATAATACTATATTAATCGCTTTCGGGACGAAAATTTGAGCCTATGGCGGTAGTGTTAGGGCATTGTCAGAGGAAAAACTAGCTTGTGCAAGCGGTAAACTTTCTGCAAAAAAAGCCTCAGCTATTTGCTGTTTTGCTGCCAAATCTTCAAGGTTGGCGATGCAGAAAAGCGGTGTGACGCGATCGACTATTTCGCGCGGAAAATCTCGGCTGAAATATTTTAGTTCAAAATCGTATCTGTGGGGACGGTAAATCATGCCCAACAGTTCGAGTAAGGGTAGAAGCGTCCAATTGTGATAGTTACCGATCGCATCTACTAAATGTCCGCGATAAATCTCTTTTTTAACCAGAGGCTGCAGCAAATCGAAACGGATTTTAAGGTCGTTGAATCTCGACTGCATTGTAGATAAATGTTTGCTTATATCCAAAGGAGGCGGTAGAATTAGATTAGCTTTGTCAAAGGCGATCGGCACTTTCCCGTGTCTCTCTATTTCCAGGAAATCGTTGCGGCTGCTGCGCCGAAAAACGGCGAAATCAATTAGCAAGAACGGGGGGGTTTCTTTCAGCCGCCAGAAGCACTGCGATTGACCGTGCCAAGCAGGTTCGGGAACTCGATATTTGAGTTCGATTTCGGCAATTTCTGCGAGGGCTTTTTCCACAATCTCAAATGTTTCTTCCACGGAGTTATCTTCAACCACAACCGCAATATCGAGGTCTGACCACTCGTCGGTGTATCCGTGGGCTGCTGAACCTCCTTGCCATAAAGCGAGAACAAAATCTAAAGGTTGTAAGGTTGAAACAATCTTTTCGAGAATGATTGGTCTCATGGAATCAAGCTATACTGTTTGTTTTCCCTGGCTTGCACAAGTGTAACAAACGATCGCGTGTTGAGATTGCTCCGCGACAGTTGTCCGAGGAATTGCTTATGCTTCCGGTTGTGCACTCCTGGCAAAAATTACACGGGAAGCTGCAAGGGAAAGTGGCAATCTTTGGGAAAGTGCGATCGCCCGCGATTGAAAATCAGCCTTATATTGTCAGAATCAGAAACTTGCCCGCTGTCCGGTAACATGAGAAAGGATTAATTTTTAACAGCGCGGCATGGCTACTATTTGGGAACTCGACTTTTACAGCCGTCCAATCATAGACGAGCGAGAGAAAAAAAAATGGGAAGTGTTGATCTGCGAAAGCCCGCTGAATGTAGGCGACAAGGCCGAGTCTCTGTTTCGCTACTCGCAATTCTGCTCCAGTTCTACCGTGAATTCCCTGTGGCTGGCGGGTGCTATTAAAGATGCGATCGCCGCAGCACCGAAACGCCCCGAAAAAATCCGTTTTTTCCGCCGCCAAATGGCGAACATGATTACCAAAGCCTGCGATGACTTGGACATTCCCGCCGCCTGCAGCCGCCGCACCCTCGCCCTTAGCCTGTGGCTGGAAGAACGGATGCAAAACGTTTATCCCGCCGAACCGGGCTATCAACCGGTTGTGAACCCGAGCGTTCAATTTGTACCCGAAACGCCAGTTGCGCTACCGGATGCTTTAATCGGCGAAAAATGGGCGTTTGTGAGTTTGCCGATCGCAGCTTTTGACGAAATGTCCGAGTGGGATATTGGATTTGGCGAAGCTTTCGGACTGCCGATGACACGCCTCGCCCCAGAAACGCAAATTCCGGGACTAATTATCTACTCGTCGAGAGCAACAGCCCTGGCAGGTTGGATGTCGGGCTTGGAGTTGGCTTTTCTGAAATTTGAGAGCGGCCCACCCGCTAGGCTGGTATTAGATACGGGAGCTAACGATCGCTGGATTTTAGCTAATCTCAGAGACGCAGCAACTGAGAGAGAAGCGAAAGGATTTGAAGCGGCTAAAAAGCAAGCAAAAAAAGTACATTTCTTAGCAATTCAGTCGAATCCCGAATCGGAATCTTTTGCAGGATTTTGGCTGCTGCATGAACTAACTATTTAGTCATTAGTCATTAGTCATTAGTTATGAGTCATTAGTCATTAGTTATGAGTCAATATAGCTGTTAACTCTAGACTAATGACGGTAGATTATTAACTGATGACTGATGACCAATGACTGTAAAATCTGGTTATCGCCAATTACACCAGTTTTCCCAAAAGAATCTAAATGTAGACCCGTGCACCCAACCCATGTCCAGTAAGTTATTGCCAATTCTTTAATCGAAAATCGAAAATCGAAAATCGAAAATCGAATCGCCCATTACCAACCACCGACAACAATGACCAATCACCAATCAGCAGAACAACTGCTAGAACTAGCCACCAAAGCAGGTGCAGAAGCTGCTGAGGTATTGGAATCGCAATCGCTCTCGCGGCCGGTCTTTTTTGAAGCAAACCGCCTCAAACAGCTAGAAACCGCCCAAGCAGAAGGCATTGCCCTGCGGCTGTGGCGGGACGGGCGGCCGGGTTTGGCGGTGGCCTACGGGCCCGTGGAACTGCAAATTTTGGTGGACAGGGCGATCGCACTTTCGCAACTCAACGAACCGGAAACCATCGAACTCGGCACCGGTGAGAAAGTTGTTTATCCCGATCGCGGAGTGTCGATACCGGCAGAACAGCTAGTAAACTGGGGCAAAGAGGCGATCGCGATCGTCCGCGAAGCCTATCCAGAAAGCCTCTGCACCGCCGAACTCGACTGCGAAATTGAGAGCACCCGCTTGGTGAACACCAAAGGCTTGGATTCCAGTCACACCGACACCACCCTCAGCGGTTACTTGTCAGCAGAATTAGTGCGGGGAGAAGATTTCCTCAACATTTGGGAAGGCGAAACCGAACGTGGCACCCTCGACTTAAATACCAGCGCCAAGCGGGTTTTGCAGCGTTTAGAATGGGCGAAAGACAATGTAGCCCCCGCCACGGGCCGGGTGCCGGTGCTATTTACAGCCAAAGCAGCCGATTTGCTGTGGGGCACTGTCTGTGCGGCGTTGAACGGCAAACAGGTACTCGAAGGCGCTTCGCCTTGGAACGATCGATTGGGCCAACAAGTGACTTCGCCCCTTGTCACCCTCTCGCAGCAGCCGGATATCGGGCCCTATAGCTGTCCTTTTGACGACGAAGGTACTCCCACTCGGGCGATCGTCTTTATCAACAGCGGAGTGTTGCAGCTATTTTATACCGATCGCACCACCGGTCGAGCCTTGGGTAGCGGCACCACCGGCAACGGATTTCGCCCAGGTTTGGGCAGCTATCCCACGCCGAGTTTGTTCAATGTTTTGATTAAACCAGGTTCGCTTTCGCTAATCGATTTAATCGCTAAATTAGACGACGGAATTGTAGTCGATCAAATGCTTGGTGGCAGTGCCGGAATTTCCGGGGATTTTTCAATTAATGTCGATCTCGGCTACCGAGTCAAAAAAGGTCAAATAGTCGGCAGAATCAAAGACACAATGGTAGCTGGCAACGTCTACAGCGTCCTCAAACAATTAGTAGAATTGGGAGGAGACTCTGAGTGGAACGGTTCTTGCCAAACACCGTCTCTAATTGTAGAGGGATTGTCCGTCATCGGCAAGAATTAAAGGAATGGGGCATGGGGCATGGGGCATGGAGCATCGGGCCTGGGTAATTGGTAATCGGTAATAGTTAGTAGTTAGTGGTTAGTAGTTAGTGGTTAGTGGTTAGTGGTTAGTAGTTTTTCTAATTAAAAATAACCAATTCCCCATGCCCAATTCCCCATGCCCCATGCCCCATGCCCAATTCCCAATTCCCCATGCCCCATGCCCAATTCCCAATTCCCCATTCCCCATTCCCCATTCCCACACATAATATGCGTATTTGTTTTATCGGCGATTCTTTTGTAAACGGTACTTGCGATCCCAAATGTCTCGGTTGGACAGGACGGATTTGCGCTGCCGCTTGCGGACAAGGACACGATATTACCTACTACAATTTAGGAATAAGGGGAGAAACCAGTGCCGATATAGAAACTCGCTGGTTCAGCGAAGTTTCTTGCCGCTTACCTCACTACGGCGATGGCAGAATAGTATTTTCCTTTGGCGTCAACGACACTTACCTAGAGAACGAAAAAATTCGCATAGAAGTTGAGAAATCAATTGAAAATGCGCGATATATTCTCAAGTCTGCCCAAGAAAGAGTCCCAGTTTTAATGGTAGGACCACCGCCAGTAATCGATGCCGATCGCACAAGCCGGATTGCCAACTTATCCGAACAGTTTTCTCAAGTTTGCAGCGAGTTAAACGTGCCTTATGTAGATGTTTGCACCCCGCTGCAAAACTCGGAAATTTGGCAAAAAGAACTTACCGAAAATGATGGCACTCATCCCCGCGCTGCAGGTTACGCTGAATTGGCTAAAATAGTTCACAATTGGGACGGTTGGAAAGCTTGGTTTAAAAATATCAATATATCAGATCAAGAGACAGTAACGCTGTTCCGAGCCGTCGGCAAAAAAGAAATGGAACTGATTAAAGAAAGCGATTTTCTGGCATTTCCGCCACGCTTATCCTTTCAGCCTACTTTTTATCCCGTAGTTCACAAAGCCTATGCCATACAAATCGCGCGAGATTGGAATACAAGAGATGCAGCATCGGGATATTTCGGCTATGTCACTCGCTTTCGGGTTGCGGCAGAATTATTAAAAAAATATCCAGTTCAAAATGTGGGCAGTTCGATTCACCAAGAATATTGGATTCCCGCAGAAGAATTGGCTCAATTTAATCTAAACATTGTGGGAAAGATTGAAATTTTTGCTGAATATCAACCCTAAACTACGAGGGAACTATGCTTGAATTTAATCAATTTTCAGTAGTGAGTTTTGACTGCTACGGCCCTCTGATAGATTGGGAAAGGGGAATACTGCTAGTCTTGAGACAATTGCTGTCAAGTCGCGAGATATATTTGGGTAAATCGCAGACACGAAAAAACAGGATTTGGGGCGACACTGCCCGCCAGCGACCAGCCTGATTTAGAAGTGCCGGATTTGAAAACGCTGGTGGAGGATATAAGGTAAAAAAATCGCAGATTGATATCAAATCTGGTAGCATCAGAATTACAGCAGATTTCAGGTAAGTATCGAAGGATTTTTTGCTAAAGTGCGATCGAGCAGACAATTCTCAGGTCATCTACGCTATTTATGCCGTACATAACTATCCCTAAACAATTTAGGGAACCTTCCAGGGTCATCAAATCTCAACTTTTTTTACGACCAAAACGCCTCGCTATTTTTGAAGCTTGTTTGATCGGTTTAATTTCAGGACTGGCAGGCGTTTTGCTCAAATCAGGAGTCGGATGGCTGGGTAGTTGGCGAGTTGCTACCTCGACAGTAATTCCAGCTTGGATATTACTGCCCAGCGTCGGTTTATGCGGCGGGTTGCTGACAGGTTTATTGGTTGAGCGTTTTGCTCCCGAAACGGCAGGCAGTGGCATTCCTCACGTCAAAGCTGCTCTCGGCGGAGTCAATCTTTCCTTAGATTTGCGAGTAGCTGTGGCCAAACTTATGACGACTATTTTAGCAGTTGGTTCCGGTTTAACTTTAGGCAGGCAAGGCCCGACTGTGCAAATAGGAGCATCTTTGGCTGGCTGGATAGGTCACTTGATGCCCACTTCCCCAGACTACCGCAGACAATTGATTGCTTGCGGTGCTGCTGCGGGATTGGCTGCAGGTTTCAATGCTCCCATTGCAGGAGTTTTGTTTGTAGTTGAAGAACTGCTGCACGACGTTTCGGGATTGACTTTAGGGACTGCAATTATCGCTTCATTTATCGGTGCAGTTGTATCCCAGCTTTTGGGCGGCGATAGTTTAAGTTTGAACCTTCGCGCGTACAAAATCAGTTTTGATGCTCAGGAAATCCCGTTTTACATACTATTAGGAGTTTTAGCGGGATTGCTGGGAGCTTGGTTCACCAAAGGGATTATGGCTAGCTTGCAATTTAACAGGCGATCGCTCAAATTAGCTTTGCCTGTGCGAATGGCTCTAGCTGGTCTAATCTGCGGTTCAGTAATAGCTTTTCTTCCAGCAACTTTCCGCGATAATACGGGTTTACGGGAGTTTATGCTGACCGGCGAAGCAAGTGGCATAACAAGTTTAATTGCTTTTGTAGCTCACTTTTTTCTGACAATTATTTCCGCTGCTTCTGGAGCTCCGGGAGGATTGTTTTCCCCTGCCCTAGTTATGGGTTCTGCACTCGGTCACATGGTGGGAATTGTGCAGGCAGATTCCCTGGGTGTCGGTTTGCCGGTAACTTACGCTTTGGCGGGAATGGGAGCGTTTTTTTGCGCGGTTTCTAGGGCGCCGATTACTGCGGTAGTGATTGTGTTTGAAATTACGGCGGATTTCAAATTAGTGCTGCCTTTGATGATCTGTTCTGTAGTTGCTTATTTGGTGGCGGAAAAGGTGGACAGTGGCTCTTTTTACGATCGCCTTTTGGAGTTTAACGGCATTCAACTGACAAAGGCAAAAGCGGCGAGCAATACTTTGAGCGACTTGCACGCAGATGACGTGATGCAGCGCCGAGTTGAAACTCTTTCAAGTCTGCTGACTTTCGATGAAGTGATGCAGGCTTTTTCGCGATCGCACCACCGAGGCTTTCCAGTCGTTGAAGATGGCAAATTAGTCGGAATTGTCAGTCAAACCGATTTGGCAAATGCCAGCGAGCGCAATTTGTCGGGCAACTCCCTGCTCAAAGAATTTATGACTGTACAGCCGATCGCAGTCAGAGCAAGAGATACTTTAAGCGAGGTATTGTACAGGCTCAACAACTACAATATCAGCCGCTTGCCAGTCGTAGAAGGCAGGCGTTTGGTGGGAATTATTACCCGCAGCGACATTATCCGAGTTGAATCTGATCGCCTCAGTGGAGAAACAACCCAGGGCCCGCATCCAGAACCTTCTTGTATTGTCTATCAAACCAGGGCTCCGCAAGTCGGAAACGGTCGATTATTAGTGCCGCTTTCCAACCCCCAAACAGCACCCGCTTTGCTGCGGCTGGCGGCGGCGATCGCGCGCGATCGCAATTACGAATTAGAATGCCTGCAAATCATCATAGTACCGCGCAACAGTTCCCCTTCGGAAACCGCAGTGCGGACAACCAAAAGCCGCCGTCTGCTGCAACAAGCCGAGCGAATTGTTCGCAATTGGAACTTGCCTGTACACACCCAAATACGGGTAGCTCATGACGTGCCTAACGCGATTTTGGAGACTATTAAGGAGGACCATATCGATTCAATTTTGATGGGCTGGCAAGGCGAATTTTCCACAAAAGGACGCATTTTTGGCGATGTGGTGGATACCGTAATTCGGCAAGCAGGCTGCGAGGTTATTTTGGTGAAGTGGAGCGAAAAACTATTAGCAACACGTAAGAAAAATGAGTTCTCTGCCACTTTTAGCGGGCGGAAATATGCATCTATAGAATGGGAATTTAATGCCGAAGGAGTTGATGGTGCAGATAATCCCCCATTGGCGAGCGCCTCAGATTTATCAGCGACTCCTGAGACTGAATTTACCCCGCCGAATTCAGACATTCCAGCCCCAGAATTGGGGCTGCACACGCTGATGGGTTTACACCGTTGGTTGGTGCCTATTCGCGGCGGTTACAAGCAAGCTGCGGCTTTGCGGCTGCTACCTGCTTTGGTGGCTGCTAGTGCTGTACCGGAGATTAAATTGTGTCAGGTTCATCAGCCTTCTGTTGCAGAACCCGATCGCGGAGAATTAAAGCAAGCGGCGGAGTTTATCAAGCGCCGAGTTACCTGTTCGATAATAGCGACTTCGGTTTGCGCTAAATCGGTTTCTGATGCTTTAATTGATTTGGCTCAGAACGATCAGTGCGATGCGATCGTCCTGGGAGCGAGCCGTGAAGGGCTGCTCAAGCAGGTGATTCACGGGAATATCCCGGAAGCTGTGGCGCGCGGGTGCGACTGTACAGTCATTTTAGTGCGATCAGCCTCTTAGCAAATTCATACCATTTGAGTTTTGTTTCCAGGCAGATCCCATTGGTGACAACTTAGGAATTTGTCACCAATATCAAGTGGGATAGGCAGACACATTTAACTGCTGCCTTATTCGGGATTTATGCTCATATTTGACAATCCTCAACTCCTGATTCTCCCTGGCACTAAAATAGGCTATAGGATCGAATGCTGTGCCACGAGAAGAGGCATGGTTAAAGTGATAAAATCCGCCCCACAGCATTTCTACAAATATCTTCTCACTACAGAGTTCTAATTCGTCAGCAATAGAATCAGCCACATCCAGTAACACCGCATAAAACAGCCAAGCTGCCCAAATTTGAATTTTGATGCCGTTAATAGAACCAGTCCACAAATAAGGAATGAAAAATAAATAACTTAATGAATTACTCAGGTTGGGGTACGGCTCGATAATTCCATTTGGGCAAATATT
>NZ_JAUBSH010000054.1:0-44829 GCF_036704705.1 Microcoleus sp. K1-B1
CATCTTTATTTGACGATTTTACTAGCTTTTTCATTTTAACTCTTTTTTGACACATTCGCAAAAGTGAGATGCACCCTACTTTTTACCCGAAGATGACCGCCAGCAGCAGTATGTCGATACCAAAAATTTACTAGAGGAAGACCAACGACAGCTTTGGTGGCAGCACTATGGTAAAGCAAGTGGAAGTGGCTATACTGGTTTACCGCCAGAGCTAAACCAAGGAAATCTGACTGAGATTACAGCTCAACCCCTGCTTAATTATTTAGTTGCCCTTAGCCTTCAACGAGGTGAACTGAAGTTGTCGGAGGAAACGAACCTAAATGCGGTCTATGCTGATTTACTCAAAGCTATTTATGAACGCGGTTGGGCTGCCGCTCAACACGCTGCGATTCAAGGAATTGAGGAGAAAGATTTTGTTCGGATTCTCGAAGAAATTGCTTTAGCTTCCTGGCATGGTAATGGACGAACTACTACTGTCAAAGAGATTCAAAGCCACTGTGATAATAGTGGTCTGAAAAAACTATTAACCCTTTTTCAAAGAGGCTTCCAAGATGATTCCAAAGCTAGCATTACGCGCTTATTGACTGCTTTTTACTTCCGTCAAAGTGGGAACGATAGCTCTGGTGAAAAGACTTTTGAATTTACCCACAAAAGCTTTGGTGAATATCTGACGGCAAGACGAATTGTGCGAGAGGTGCGGCTGATTCACAAAAAGTTAGAAGACCGCCAGACAGATCCGGATGAAGGCTGGGACGAACGCGAGGCGCTAGAACGTTGGGCAATTCTCTGTGGCTCATCTGCAATGGATGAAGATCTATTCAACTTTATTTTGGATGAAGTGCGCTTGGAGCATCTGCAAGATTCCTCTGATGTTGCTAAATGGCAGCAGACCTTCTGTGATCTAATTGAATTCATGCTGCGGCATGGAATGCCAATGGATCGCCTCGACCCCAGACCTAACTTTCAGGAAGAGAATCGACAAGCCCGCAATTCCGAAGATAGTTTGCTTGCTATTTTAGGTGTTTTTAATCGTTTAACTAAAAAGCTGTCGAAAATTAATTTTCCTTCTCCTGACGCTTTTGGAACATTACTCGCAAGACTCCAAGGGCAAAGAACAGGAGGCTCAAATCCCATTTCTTTTTATTGCCTGAGCTATTTAGATTTATCAAGATGTATTTTGTATGCGAGAGATTTTTATGATGCGGATTTTAGGGGGTCAAATCTTCAATTATCACAACTGACATTTGCCAATCTTCAATCGGCGAATCTTCAAGGGGCGAATCTTGAAGAGGTGAGGCTTATGCGGGCGCATCTTCCAAGGGCGAATCTTCAAGATGCGAATCTTCAAGGGGCGCTTCTTCTAGGGGCGAATCTTGAAGTGGCGAATCTTCAAAGGGCGAATCTTCAAAGGGCGGAGCTTCAAAGGGCGAATCTTCAAGGAGCGAATCTTCAAGGGGCGAATCTTCAAGGGGCGCATCTTCAACGGGCGGATCTTCAAGAGGCGAATCTTGAAGGGGCGAATCTTGAAGGGGCGAATCTTGAAGGGGCGAATCTTGAAGGGGCGAATCTTGAAAAGACAATTCTTGAAGAGACAATTCTTGAGGGTGAAATACCTGGTGAAACACCGATTAGATAAAGCAAGCACACAGGTTGGAATAGTCGAGAATCAAATCGAGCAACCGGCAAGGCTCAAATTCGATCGCACTCAATGCCTCACGATCTATCATTAAAATCAATGGCTGCAAAAGTCAGCTTAGACCATGCTTGCCCTCATCTCACCATAAAAAATTCAATGGGCTGCGGGTTCTGTCGTGTGCTTACCTGCAACCTGGCAAGATTATCAGAGTTTGTACGATCGCCCCGGAGACGGCTCAATTCCCCGTCTGAAGTATCGCAACCGAGAAGCGCGATCGCCATTTCGATCGCCAGTTTTCTCGACACAGAAGCATTAGGTTTCGTAGATTGCAAAGCAGGACGCGGGCAGTAAAACCGAGAAGAGGTGTCAAAGTTTAGGATATACTTCGTTAACGCACCCTACAAAAGCAGCGATCTATCTCTCTACCTCACGTTAAGCTGGAAACAGACAACAGAGAGCCAACCTACGCAAAAGGTTAATATCAATGGTTGCGATCGCCCAAAAAACCCTTTCCTTCGAGGAATTTCTCAACTGGGATGACGACTCAGGTAGGTCATTCGAGCTAGTCAATGGAGTTGCCATGCCCTTGAGTGAACCCACAGCCAAACATGAGGATGTCGTCGATGGTTTATGTCGTCTCTTGGTAGATCATTGCCAATCCTTGAACCTTCCCTACGTTCCTCGACAAAGTAAACAAGTCAGATTGAACGCTGCCCCGGGCGAAAGTGAATCGAGTCGTAAAGCCGACATTGTGGTGTTTGCCAAGGAAGAATGGGTCAGAATGCGTCAAAGTTCTGCCTCTGCTGCTGCCTATATTCCACCTCCCTTGGCGATCGAAGTTGTCAGTACGAATTGGCGGGATGATTACCGCATCAAATTGAATGAGTATGAAACTTTAGGAATCCTGGAGTATTGGATCGTTGATTATGCAGGGTTGGGAGGCGTTCAGTATATCGGTTCTCCAAAACAGTCTACAGTGACCATCAACTGCTTAATCGATGGTGAATATCAGGCACAGCGATATCAAGGAGAAGCCATTATTGTTTCTCCAACTTTTCCTCAGTTGGTATTAACCATCGCTCAAATTCTTGCCATGACAGAAGTTTAGTGTTTCTAACTTATCTGTAAGGTACTCAGTATTGCCAAAAAATTATTAAGGTACGATATACGCTATCAAGCTGATATTATCTAAAATTTTCGTCAAGAGGAGAAACTATGCGATCGCATATCCAGTGTACTCTCGGACTTCCGGTGGATGAAAAGCCAGAACAATCCGATCTTTGGGTACGCCAGAGGCGACGAGTTCATCAGTGATGCCGTCTTCAATGCCATCATAATGAATCCAGATTTTGTCATTGCGAATTTCGGCGTGAACCACAGTACCATGAACTCGCAGATGATTTTCCCAACCTTCATGTATCAGCATAAAATGGTTGCGATCGCGGCTGACCACCACATAGGTAATCACATCCCCATAAGTATAAGGAAGATCCGCATAGTATTGGAGAATTTTCTCCAACGTCTCACGCCATTCGTCTACAGGTTGATTTGCGGTTGCCATTGGATAATCTCCTCCGTGTTTGGGTCAAAAACTATCAGGCGAAAACCTGGTTCTTCTAGCAGCAATTGCCCAGCTTCTTCTTTAAACAACGTTTCAAAGGTGTTGCGATTAACAGCTAGGTATAGACGACGCTCTGGCTCTCGTCTTTGCAGCGTTCTGGCGTACATAAAGAACTGCCCCCAAGCATTTTCGAGGTCATTAATGGGCGAAGGGCCCAGAAAGCTTTTGATCTCGATCGCAATTTTTTCAGACCCTCGTTCAGCCGCAATTAGTTTCTGGGCCCCCAAATCGACAAAGACCGAGCGGCCCCCAATTTTTAGAATCAGTGGGTCATGAGTGATTGTCCAGCCATCTTTGATGAGGGCAGTGCAGACAATATCGTGATAAAGGTCTTTGGCAGGCATAAGGGCTATTCTTTTTAGCTTCCCTGTCTATCTATCGTATACGACGCAAGTTCAGAATTATTTTAACTTGACTAAGATTCTCCGAAACCGGGTTTTTTACCGAATCAGCGGGCGGCAACGAAATATCTTCCTCAAAAACCCGGTTTCTGAACCCCAAATTAATTCGACTGAATTTGCGAATTCAAAACCTTAGAAATTCGATCGCGCGTTTCCTCCAAATGAGCCCGCGTATAAGCATCAGCATTCCGATCCAAATTCCGAATACTCTTGCTCAAACCCTCCCGCAACTGCCGCAACTCGTACCAAGCCAAACTCCGCGCATCCTCTGGAACACTCGTTTTTCGCAGCACCATTCCGATCAAAATCGCCAAATGTTCCCGCTGCAAAGAACGCCGAAAAGTTGAAATTTGCATCTTCTTTTCCGGCTGCAAAACCTCTTGCCAGATATCCTTTTGCACAGTATTCAACACTTCCGGCAACCTCAAAGCAGTTTCCGGCGCCGATTTTAACTCGGCATCCCGCAGCCTCGCCAAGCGCATCGGAGATAGCAAAACCCGCAACACAAACCGCTGCAAAAAAGTAATTCGATCGCCGATCGGGTAATCTAGAGGAAACACCAAAGCCGGACTTCCCCAGTGTTCCCAGCGCGAAGGCGCCAATTTATTCAGCAATTCCGGCGCAAAACTAAACGCATCCGGGGCAAAAACGTACTTCTCTAATGTTGCTAAAGCTTCTCGCTGCTGAGAAAGTTCGATCGGCACAAACGGCAACTTCGCATTAGTATCGCCAGGGCGAATCCGACTAAACGACTGTCCCCCCACATACAAAGTCGCATTCATCACTTGGTTGACATAATACCCGAACACCGAATCAAACATCACCCGCAGTTCGTTATAACCGTCTTCCCCAACCGGAATTCGCTTTTCCAAACGCTTCCACATCGCCCTCGCATTATCCAATTGCCATTGCGAATACCTCAGCATATTGGCGCTGAGATCAAAAGTATTTGCAGCGGGATCGAGAATATCCACAGAATCCTCATCCGGCGCGTAAGATAATTGCTGTTCCGCAGCGCGACTGGCAATTTGTTGCAGCGTTGGTAAGTCGCTGTTCGGGTTTGGGCCGCCAATCACCTTGTAACCATACTCGATCGCCCAATCGTCATAAGGCCCTACAATCGTCGGATAATAGTCGCCTTGCACAGTTCCGGCAGGTGCCAAATTAATCGGTACATAATCCATCACCGACGCTACCAAACCTTGCGTGCGAGTTACCTGAGTATTGTTCAAATCCTCCGGTTGCAGCATCGTACTCCCGTGAAAATTGTGCCTCAAACCGAGAGTGTGACCGACTTCGTGGGCTGTCAAAAATCGGATATATTCATTCACATAATTGTCAATCGTCCCACTGCTAGGCGCTGCATTTTCCAACAGATCCATCGACATTGCCCCCATCGCAAACTGCCGGCTCGATTCCAACCCAAAACACATATCCGAACTCGACATCAACCGCGATAAAGGAGCTCGCTTTTGCTCTTGGTATCTTTCTACCAAAGTCGGCAAATCATCAGCAATTCCACCTTGAGCATTTTCCCCGCTGCTTTTTCCTAAATCCCCATTTTCTAGCACCTTCAAATAGCGAGAATACATCCCGAACTGACAGGGATTGGTATTAGAACCGTTTCGCCCTTGAAAACTCTTAGATAGCGATCGATTTTGTTCCACCAAAGACCGATAACCCTGTTTAATTTCCCGGACAACATTAGCATCCAACAGAATGTCAGCATCCAAAATTTCCCCCGTCAGCGGGTTAGTACGAGACGGCCCGATGCCGGCAAACTGAGGCTCAAAAGAACTCGACCAGCGGATAGTATTGTAGCGAACGTCAGCCGGGTCCCATTTAGCATTGTCCGGCATTTGTTTGACCTGAATTGCCTCAGTAAAACCTGCCTTTTCAAAAGCTTTGTTCCACGCCAAAACGCCCTCGCGGATTGCGTTTCGGTATTCCACAGGCACATTATTTTCAATCCAAAAGACGATCGGCTGTACCGGAGGCGACATCGGCGCCGTCGGGATTTGCTTTTGCAAATGCCAGCGATTGATATAGCGCACAAAAGGCTCCCGGCTGCTTTTGTCAGAAAAGTCCTTATATGCTGTAAGAAAATAGCCCACTCGCTCGTCCGCCAGTCTGGGGCGGTAGCCGTTATTTAGCGGCACTTCCGAGAAACTGTAGTGAATGCGGAGGTTAAAAGCCCGACTGTCAGGAACCGAAGGTAAATAGTTAAGTTCACTGTCATTATCGCTAGAAAAACCATAGACAGAAGCAATTTCCACATTCAGCGGAAACGCTTTAACATCTTTAAAAGAAGACTTGTCTGCATCGATCGAGTAAGAAGCGCCCAAAAGCATCGGCAAAATCGCTTTTACCCCTGGTAAATCGCGTTTTTCGCTCATCAGCAAATCTCCTAAATCGATTAGCAGAGTTTGTCTTTGCGGATGAATGCTTTTGAGAGGCAAAGAATAGAGAATCGACTCGCTAAATCCCCGTGCTACCGAACCTGCTTGCGGGTCGCCCGGACTTGTGCGAAAATTTATATTTGGTATCACAAACTGCACGTTATTTTGGACGCGCCGCAGTTGAAACAAGAAATCGCCGATCGGCATTCCGCTCAAAATGCCCGCTTCCCCCAAACCCGATGCCAATGTCACAAAGCATAGGAACTTTTTGTTGAATTGTTCCGGTTTAATTTCCAGATATACTTTATCAGTTGCTTGATTGCGGTAAAGGGTAAATAATCCCTCTAACTTTTGCGCGTCTTTAACCACCTGTTCAAAGGGTGCCAGAGTTTGCTGTTCGCTACTTTGTTCGTTGCTGGGCGGCCCAGATGATAAAGCTAAAGGTAAAAAGAAACCTTTATACAAACTGAAACAGAAAAATGCTAAAGATAATATAAAAAATATCAAAGGCCAATTTTTTCTGGGACTTTTGATATGTTGATTCTTGCTATTTTCAGGAAATATCAATCTTTTCATTGTCAGTATCCAGCAGCCGGAAAGAATAGTTTTGAGATAGTCGCGCAGCACTCGCAACTTTGGGCTCATTTAACTTCTAAAATAACTCAAAACTCAAAACTCAAAACTATTGTTGCGCTGGCCAGGGAATCATGGGATCTTGAGCCAACCGCTTAGAAACTGCAACAGCACCGTAACGGTTGAGGTGGCTGGGGTCGGAAAAAGATTCCCGCGCCTGGGGCCACAATAAACTCTTATCTAGGAAAATTAGTCCGCTTTGAGCTGCTAATTCTTGCATATATTGCCGGAATTCTTGTTCGTAACCTGTCCGCACCGGGTCTAAATAATCTTCAGTCAGAGGCATATTCACAAACACGAGATTGATGTTGCGAACTTTGGTAAATTCGATCAGATTTTTGAGTGCTAGAGCTTGTTCGCCTACCAATTTAAAATTTTGATAGTCGGAGTCGTAATAACCAGATACTTTCGGGTGCTTCTGAAAGTAAGTTTCGGGATTGAAGCGTATATCGATCGGCAAAAAGCCATTTGGTTGATACTCGCTGACTGGTTTACTCGCAGCAGTGGGCTGAACGTTTTCAGTTGTTTGTTCACCCAGGGCTGCGGTTTGGGGGCTGTCGGTTGCAACAGGGGCTGATGGATTGGCGATCGATCGCAAAAACCCTTTAAGTTGATCGCGCTTTTTGTAAGTTGCAGAACCCTCAACCAACTTTTGACTCACCAATTGCTGAACATTAGCTTGAGCTTCTCCCAAATTGTTCACCAATTCAGTCGCAGTCGCCACCGGATTGTTGGCGCTTTCCTTCGATGTTTCGGATTCTAATTGATTGGTGCGGATCAGAAAACTACCCCGGCTCAATTGCCTGTAACCTTCCGAAGAAGCGATCGCACTAAAAGTCAAATCCGGCCGCCCGCTGTTGAGAGCCCTCGCCCCGTCAGCCAACACCAACAATTTCGGCAGTTGTTGCGGCGGCAAAATCCGGCGGATGATCGAATCTACAACCTGGAGAGTAGCTCCATTAACCCCAAAATTATAAGCCCTCAGCCCCGGATACCCCGAAGCTGCCAAAGCTGTTTCCAAAACCGCCGGATCGATGCCCCGCAGTGCCCTCGAACTACCGACAATTAAAATATCCGGCGGTTTTTTGTGCAGGTGAATGTACTCTTGATAGCGCGCTATCTGATCGTCAAGCTGCTCGCTCCTCAAAGTCGGGAACACCGGAGGAGCAGAAACATCAGCTACAGGAACGCTAGTATTTCCCGGTTTCGTAAACCCAGAGCCATTGAAAGCCTCTTGCTGGTTTGCTTCCGGCGACGGTTGCAACGGAATTCGAGGTAAATTCACCTCCCCAGAAGGGGGAACGGGGTTCGCGGTTTCGTTCGGAAGTCGGGCTGTAAGGTCGCCCAAAGCCTTGGGAGCTGAATTTTGACAATTTGGCCCGCGGCAAACTTCGGAGACGCTAGGAGCTTGACTGACCGTCGCAGATTGCAGAAATAGACCGAGCAGCCAATCGGTATTGAAAGTCAGCACACAGCCAGCGATCGCCCAAATCAAAGCCATTCCCGCCGCGCGATCGGCTCTCACGCCACCGGGCGCAGCAGCATTCGTTGATAAACCATCGTTGGGAACAAACAAACCCGAAGCGACAAGCGGTTGCACCGCAGCTTGAACTAATTGCTCGCCCAGATTGTATCCGGGGAGTCTGATTTTGAAGCGGGGCCGCCAGGAGTTGGGCATCGGAGCATCGAACACCAAATTGTCGCCCAAACCCGAAAAACTCCCATCCTCCGCCGGCGCAAAGTCGGGTACCGGTTCCTTTTCCAACACAGCCCCTTGCGAGGGAACCGGTGCGGGTGTCGTCGCTGATTCCTCGTCAACAGCCGTTCTGAGGTCGATTGCGTAGCGCCACAGGGGCAGTTTCTGACCCGCGCGGCGTCCGTAGACTCGCACCCCTGCCACTCCCGGAATTTGTAAGTGCCGCAAGAATTTCGCCACCGGCGGGCCTACCTTCGACTGAGAAGGGCAAGTCAGAGCTTCTGTCATGACGTGCAGCACGTTGCCTTTTTGCAGCACGACAGCCCGAATCCCTCCTGTTTCCAGCTTGCGTCTGAGATTGGGGTTGAGCAACCTGTTCAATAAAAAAGTCAAAGCCAATTGGTCGCCCTCGATCGCCAGCGTTCTAGCGTTTGCCGCCAAGTCGGGGTGGTGCGCTGCAGGCAAGTCCACCCAGTCTATCCACACCGGGGACTCCGGCGCCGTCTGAGAGTCCTTGGCTGGTTCTACGCCGTAGATTGTAGCTGCGCGGATGCCTTGGGGCGCAAAGGAGGCTAACAAAGGGGCGATCGCGTCGGTGGTTTGGTGCTTATCCGGGTATTCTTGCCGTTTAGGCTTTTGTCCTTTTTTGGCAGTTTTGCTGCAAAACAGGTGGAGGGTTGCTTCTTTGAGGGTGGCCCGCACTTCGACTCTCGATGCAGCCAAGTGTTGATTTAGCAGTTTGGCGATCGACTGTACGTCTCCCCACCTGGCCCATTCCTTGAGAATTTTGTCCGGCGAAGTCAAATCCACCCGCAGCAGCCAGTCCGGCTTCGCTTCGCCGCTGACTTGGCTGGCGATCACGGCTTCCCGGAAATCCTCTAGTTGCAGTTTCCGTAGCCTGCCGGCGATGGGTTCGGCCAGCAATGAGGGGTCTGGGCTGTAAGCTGACTCGCACAGCACCAGCAGTCGGCGTTCCTTGGGCTTGATATTTTCCGGCGCATTCACCGGCAGGGTTTCTCGGCTGCTTTTGAGTTCTTTTTCGCGAATGCTTACTTTCACCGAAACTCCCATCGGCCCGAGGATTTCGCTGAGATAGCTGGCGATCGCATCTGGATAGCCCCGGCGCGCCAAAGTTTCCGGCGAAACCGTTAATGTTCCATCCCGATCGCCCTCGCCTGAGTCAGCTTCGGGGGATTGAATCAAAGCAACCGCGCCACGGTTAGCTTTCTGCTGCGGGGGAACGGCGGAACTAAAAGCTTCCCGCGTCGCAGCAGCCGAAGTGTCGATCGTCACGGGGGAAGTTTCAAAAGCTTCTGGGTATTGAATGCGGGAGGCGATGGGCAGACTGTCGGCGTCAAAATCCAGTTCTTCCCGTACTTGCGGCGGTTGGGCTGCTGTTTCTACTGGTTTTGGTGTCTGTTTGAGTTTCTGGTTGTCATTCTTAAATTTGCCGAAAAATCCGCCTTTTTTAGGGCTTGCTGGCGGTTCGTCGGGGGAACTCGCTGGCGGCGGCACTTCGGCAACTTTTGGTTCCGGTTGCTGTGGCTGTTGCTGTTGCTGTCGCTTGGGACTGCTGCAATCGAGCCGGACTGTCCAGTCATTTTGTCGGGAACCGATTTTGCGGCCGCACAGAAACAACTGGTAAATTTTAGGTCGATCGGGCAGCAGTCGCGTTAAATCCGTGTGTTCGAGGGCGTTGGTAAATCTCGCCGTCACCAATTCTTGAGACGGACACTGCGCTGCTTCGCACAAAATGTGCAGGTGATTTCCCCGCAAACGCGCTTGTACTTGAACTTCGGGAAGCCCTAAAGCTTCTTGCGCCCACTGCGAGGCGCTTGATGGATTGTCTGCCAATATGCTCCCGTTCGCATTCAACATGAAACTCTAAATTTTGCCAAAGCTGGTTTTGTTTTCTAGAAATAGCACAGATACAGATTTTACCGACAATTATTTGATTTGCCGAGCCTCACCGTTTTGTCTGGTTTAAGCCATGCTGGACTTAGTGTCTTGCCTTGTATCCCCTCGGCTTCGAGCCGTTGGGGAATATTTTTTTGATAATACCTCGACATTTTGGCACAGATAGGCCCAAATTAAGCCAAGCAACAAGTTATTCGTCATTAGTCATATCGTTTCCGTTTGCATCCGAATAATAATTAGATCTCTCTCATAATTCTTGTGGAACAGGCATCCTGCCTGTTCAAGACTGGCTTTTCTGGAAATGTCTATTATTTTCCGACTGTAGTGCTGTGGTATCGCTGGGCTACGGGGAGAGAGTCGCACGATCGATCGCATTCGGGGAGTATCCCGATTTTATACAAAACCTTTTTTCCGAGTGCGAGCTTAAGATCTCGCGAGAAGATATTTATAGACTTGGCTAGGCGGGGACGATCGCTTGCAGCATATCATTCGGATGTCACCTGATTTGAGCTCAGAAGTCATTAGTCACAAAGCAGCGGTCAAGATGATTATTTCCCTTGTAAACTGAGGATTACGGATTGACACAGGAGAAATTTATGCCGTCGGAAAACCAAGACTTGCTCAAAACTCAAACACCTAACAGTCCAAAATTGCCAGTTCCCTCAGACATTTTATTGAGCTTGGTCGCCTTACCAATGCTGGGCGGGTTGGTGGTGGCTAAAGCTGCTGCTGAGTTTGTTTCGTCGATCGGCGTTGAAAGCGAAGAAGTCTTTCGGGGTTCGCGCCTTCCCGTACTCAACTTTCCTCAATCACAGGATTAGAAAGCCCAAGGAAGGATGCTGCAGCTAGAAGTTAATTTTTTTGACCCCGCCCAAAAACGGATACCAGCCCCCGACAGGAGTCGGGGAGAGATAAAAATTTTCGACCCTAGTTCAACTCCCCAGATTCATCTTTGGAATAAATCTCAAATTGTTCGACTTGGCGCGACTCAACTGACCCCTGGCAGAACGTCTCACGCCGATCGTCTAAAATCTAAAATCGCAAGTAAAGTGATATGAAAGCTTGACAATAGGTACAATCTGTGGTCTAAGAATTAATCTTTCCTTATACTTTGTACATAAGTGCCTTCTACTTTCTACGTTGCAAGAAGTTGTCTCAAATTTGACTGCAAACAAAAGTGTTTTAGGCGAAACTAAACCATACAATTTTCTTGACACCCGCAGCTATTGAGGAACAGCCCGATGAGTTCAGTCCTCCAGTCTTCAGAACAGGCTATTGATGCAACATCTATTTCCCATTCTCCCGCTTACTCAAAATCAGACCTGTTTCTGCGAAATCGCCTCAAAGTTGTAGAGGACTTGTGGGAATCGGTGCTGCGACAGGAGTGCGGGCAGGAATTGGTGGATTTGCTCCAACAAATGCGATCGGTCAATTCCGCCGAGGGACAAGCCACTCACTTTCGCGAGTCGAATGTCGTACAGCTAATCGAAAAGCTCGATCTCAACGCCGCCATCCGCGCCGCTAGGGCTTTTGCACTGTATTTTCAGTTGATCAACATTGTCGAACAGCACTACGAACAGCGAGACCAACAGCTAGCTTACGCTAGCAGCAACGATGCTGGTGGGCGGATGTTTTCTAAGCTGCCAGGACAAGCAACTGATGCCCCCGATCGCCCCCGCCACCGGGAAGGCCCAGTCCCAGCCCAAATTACTCCTCGCGGTGCAGACAGCAGCGAGACGATCGCCCGAGATGCGGGAACTTTTCACCAACTGTTCCCGATGCTGCTGCGCTTGAACGTCCCCAGCCAGCAAATCCAGCGCTTGATCGATCAGTTAGACATCCGCTTGGTATTCACCGCTCACCCGACGGAAATTGTTCGCCACACGATCCGCACCAAACAGCGACGAATGGCGAAGATTCTCCAACAGCTAGACCAAGTTGACGAGAAATTTCAGGTGATCGGGGCAGACTCTCAAAGCCCCTACCCGGTATCTTGCTGGGAAGCGGCGGCTCTCCAAGAGCAACTGATGGAAGAAATTCGCCTCTGGTGGCGCACTGACGAACTGCACCAGTTCAAGCCGACTGTACTTGACGAGGTGGAGTACACTCTCCACTACTTCGAGGAAGTTCTGTTTGATGCTATTCCCGAACTCTACCAGCGCTTAAAGCAAGCGCTCCACGCTTCTTATCCTTATCTGAAACCGCCGAGTTACAATTTTTGCAAGTTCGGTTCTTGGGTGGGTTCCGACAGGGACGGCAATCCTTCTGTGACTCCAAAAGTTACTTGGCAAACGGCTTGCTATCAGCGCCACTTGGTGCTAGAGAAGTACATCGCGGCGGTGAAGCGGCTGAACGAACTTTTGAGTTTGTCGCTGCACTGGAGCGACGTGCTGCCGGAATTGCTCGAATCTCTCGATCGCGACAAATCGGAATTCCCGGAGGTTTACGAGCAGTGGGCGATTCGCTATAGGCAAGAACCTTATCGGTTGAAGCTGGCCTACGTGCAGCAGCGACTGGAAAATACGCGCGATCGTAATTGGCGGCTCTACAAAGGAGACGAGTTGCAGCGGGAGCGCGAAGCTTTGTCAGCAAATCCCGGAATGACCGGCCTTTATCGATCGGGCGCTGAGTTTTTGACCGAGCTCAAGCTCATCGAGCACAATTTAGTGGAAACAGGTTTGAGCTGTCGGGACTTGGAAAATCTGCTCTGCCAAGTAGAAATTTACGGGTTTAATTTGGCTTACCTAGATATTCGCCAAGAGTCAACTGTACACTCCGACGCTTTGAGGGAAATTGCTGAATACTTGCAAATTTTGCCCAAGCCTTACAATCAAATGTCGGAATGCGATCGAATTATTTGGCTGGCAACTGAACTGCAAACTCGTCGCCCTTTAATTCCAGCAGAATTGCCCTTTTCTCCCAAAACTTGCGAGACGATCAATACCTTCCGAATATTGCGGCAAATGCAGCAGGAGTTTGGCCCGGAAATTTGCCAAACTTACGTCATTAGCATGAGCCACGATGTCAGCGATTTACTGGCGGTTTTGCTGTTAGCAAAAGAAGCGGGACTTTACGATCCGGCGACAGGAATTAGCAACATTCAAGTAGTTCCCCTGTTTGAAACGGTGGAAGATTTGAAAAAAGCGCCGGAAGTAATGCAAAAAATATTTGAACTGCCGCTTTATCGCGCTTTGCTAGCAGGAGGATACGCGCAGGAACTAGCGGAAAAAAGCGAAGAAAATATCCAATGTCCCATCGAAACTCTCAAATTGCAAGAGGTGATGCTGGGCTATTCGGACAGCAATAAAGATTCTGGTTTCCTCAGCAGCAATTGGGAAATACACAAAGCTCAAAAGGCTTTGCAAATGGTTGCGGAACAACACGGTGTGGAGTTGCGAATTTTTCACGGCCGAGGCGGTTCTGTAGGGCGCGGCGGCGGGCCTGCTTACAAGGCAATTTTGGCTCAGCCTGGAAAGAGTATTAGCGGGCGAATTAAGATTACTGAACAAGGCGAGGTTTTGGCTTCTAAATATTCTTTGCCGGAGTTGGCGCTTTACAATTTGGAAACTGTGGCGGCGGCGGTAATTCAAGCTAGTTTGCTGCACACTGGTTTTGATGGCATCGACCCTTGGAATGAGATTATGGAGGAGTTGTCGGCGAAATCGCGAGCGCACTACCGCCATTTAATCTACGAACAGCCGGATTTAGTCGATTTCTTCCACCAAGTTACCCCGATTCAAGAAATCAGCCAGTTGCAAATTAGTTCTCGCCCGGCCCGTCGCGGTGGCAAAAAAGACATCAGCGGTTTGCGAGCAATTCCGTGGGTGTTTAGCTGGACTCAAAGCCGCTTTTTGCTGCCTTCTTGGTACGGTGTCGGCACAGCTTTGCAAGAGTTTTTGCTGGAGGAACCAGAAGAACACATGAAACTTTTGCAGTATTTCTACTTGAAATGGCCATTTTTTAGAATGGTAATTTCTAAGGTGGAAATGACTTTATCGAAGGTGGATTTGCAGATTGCAGAACACTACGTGCAGGAGTTAGCTTTGCCTGCTGATAAAGAGCGTTTTAAGGCTTTATTTGATCAAATTGCTGCCGAATTTCACTTGATTCGCGATTTGGTTTTAACAATTACCGGACACCAACGTTTGTTGGACGAAGATCCATCGCTGCAGCGATCGGTGCAGTTGCGAAATGCGACGATTGTGCCTTTGGGCTTGTTGCAGGTTTCGCTGCTGAAACGCTTGCGGCAGCACGGTAGTGGCGGGGTTCCGGGGGTGATTCACTCGCGTTATAGCAAGGGTGAATTGTTGCGGGGAGCTCTGCTGACGATTAATGGTATTGCTGCGGGGATGCGGAATACCGGCTAGGCAAATAGTTTTGAGTTGTGAATTAGTGGTGAGGTGCGCGATGGAGCACCTTGCTACTGCTAGTTTCAGAATTCGGGCGATCGCCTTTTGTAGTCACAGCCATAGAAAACTGTTCGCTATCCTAGCTGAGATTTTTTTATGTCTAAACGCAAACAGTCTGAAGGTTGTCGCCCGATGCTGCGGCGCACTTTTTTATTTTTAACGGGCATAGCTTTGGCGCGGGTTGCGGCTGACTATTTTGCGATCGCCCAAAACCGAGATAGTTTCTTGACTCTGGCAGGTCAACTGTGGCAAAAGTCACTCGCTTTTTTATCAAGTATACAATCAAATCAAACTCCTCAACCTCTGCCCAGCAATCCCATTGTAAAATCGGCAAAAACCAATCAACCTCTGCCCAGTAATCCTATTGTAAAATCGCCAGAAAATTCTCCGGCTGTGCAGCCGTCTCAACCTCAAATTATCAAACGTTCTGCTAAGCAAGCAAAACCTGTACAAGTCAGCAGAAAAACTGTAGCTGGCGCTACTTTTTATCTCACAACTATTGACCTTGCAGACCCAGAAATTTATCTCACAATTGGGTTAGCTAATAATGCAGATTTTGCCAATAGTTCTAAAGTAACGCGGGGCGACGAACCTTTTGAAAATATGGTGTCGCGTTACCGGGCTGCTGTTGTTGCTAACGGGACTTTTTTTGGTAAAGATGAGCAGAAATCTGTGCTGGGAAATATGGTGGCGGCGGGTAAGTTTCTGAAATATAGCCGATGGGAAAATTACGGCACAACTTTGGGGATTAAAGCGGGAAATCAATTGGAAATGGTGACGGCTAGAACTGAAGGTAAGCCGGATTGGAGTCAATATTGGTTTTCTCTGACTTGCGGGCCGAGATTGGTTAAAGCGGGGAAAGTTTGGCTGTCTCCTTTGTCTGAAGGTTTTAAAGATGCTGGTGTTTTGGGCGTGGGTTCGAGAACGGCGATCGGCTTTCCGGCTTCGAGAGATAAGTTATTTTTGGTGACTTTTCTTGATAGTTTGTCTTTGGAAGCAGAAGCTAAAGTTATGCAGGCGATCGGCTGTTTTGAAGCGATGAATTTGGACGGGGGCGCTTCGGTTAGTTTGGCTCATCAAGGGCAGATTTTATTGCCGCCGGGACGGAATTTGACGAATGTCCTGGTGGTTTACGATAAAGAATATCCGGCGCCGACTCAGTTAAAGCAGTCATGGGAACGCTTTCAAAAGGGATTTCGACCAACGCCGGACAAATCAGTGTTTTTTGATTGATCTAGCAGAAGGAAGTTCGGCAACTCGCAGTGAATCGGGATGTAACGGATGGAAGAAAGAACGAAAAAGGAAGAAGGAATCGAGGGAGCATCCAGATTTTGGGTAGTGCTCCCAAGGGAAGGATGAGAGAATTAGAGACAATGCTATAACCAGTGGTTGGGATACGTCCTTTCTGCCGCTAAATTATTAAAGATGACGGCGCACAAGACCAAGATTATTGAGCCCTCAAAAGCAGGTGTTAGCAAAAATTTCCAGTCTGGTTGGGTCATCATGACGACTAAGGCAACTGCTCCCGAAGGGGGATGTAGAGTTCGGGTAATCTGCATAATGCCGATCGCACTAGAAACAGCCATTCCCATCGCCCAGGGAGAAGAACCGAGAAAATGCAGAATCATTAAACTGGTGAGAGCAGCGAAGAAATTGCCCCCAATGACATTCCGGGGTTGAGCCAAAGGGCTGTCAGGGACACCAAAGATCAGAACGCTTGTAGCGCCAAACGGAGCCATTAGTAAAGGAGAATTAGTTTTTAGAGCAAGATAGGACGTTGCAGTAATTGCCAAAAAACTGCCAATCAAACTCCAAAAAATATGCCGAGGATGAGGTCTGTCTACTGGGCAGCTCAATGGACACGATCGCCATCTCCCAAAGGTTTTAAACCAATAACTTTCCCATTGCAGTTGAATTTTTTTACGGTCAATCATAAATCAGGTTACTTGATAACCAGGCTTCTTAAATTGTCTGAACTAGCCTCCGCTAAAGTTAAGATATCATAACAATTTGTCAAAAAGTAGTTAAAAGCACAGATTTTTTACTTCTATGCCACTCAAGCAGCAGCTAACCACTCGGTTGGAACTCACATCGGGCACCATTCTCAAGAACAGGCTTTCCGGCCTGTTCCACAAAGAGTAGATTTTCCTCTTGTGGAACGGGCCCCAGAGCCCGTTCATCAAAGGCTTATTGACAATGGTGGAACATCTCAGTTGGAACGGACTAGCGAGTTTGGTCGGTTTGGCAATAGACGTTATCGGCAGTCGCAAAACTTCACCGTTAGCCGTCAGAGTTATTGATGAGGGTAAAGCGAGAGGTTATTTGTAAGGTGCGAGGCCCAGTAAGCGTAAGCTGCATTGGAGTCAATATTGGTTTTCTTTGACTTGCGGGCCGAGATTGGTTAAAGGGGGGAAAGTTTGGCTGTCTCCTTTATCGCAAGGTTTTAAACTGAAGTTCCCCCCTGGCAAAAACTTGAAACTGTCTCAATGTGCGACTTCTAAGCATTTTAGAGCCACCGTACATGGGTACAATCGCTGAAACGCTTATGTAGCGGGGGTTTCATCCGATCGAGTGTCTGATGCCATTATAGGGCGATTGCTTTTTGATGGCAAGTCTTACATGGGTACGTGTTTTCTGGTTCATAAGCTGAAACACAAAGCAGCACAAGGGTTTTAACCCACCTGTCAGTATTTCTACGGGGGGAACTTCAGCTTAATCTTCGCTACGGAGAGTTTTGCCACTCGGCGGTAAGATTGCGGAAATTGTATTTAGATGCACCGGGGTGACAAGTAACGCAACTGCTGATATTTGCGGGTTGTGACATTTTGACTTTGGGGTGCAAAGCTTTGAAATAGCGAGAACTGGCGACTCGGTAGGCGAGTTCTTCGTCTTTGGGTTGGGGACGGGAAAAAGTTTGCAGGTAGTTCCAGACTAGCAGGCGGGGCGGGTCTACTAGCAGTTTGATGGTTTGTCCGTAGTGTTGGGAATCTTGCAGCAATCTGCGCCAAGTTTCTGTAGGTAAGACTTGCGGCGGTAAAGCGATGTGACAGGTGGCGCAGTTTTCTAGATAAAGTTGCTGTCCGAGTTGGTAGGCTTCGGGGATACGATCGACCGTACCAGTATCCTCGATCGAAGACACCTGAGCAAGTCGCGCGGGAGTGCGAGAGTAGGCAGTCTGAGCAGCAACCCATCCGCCACAGGTACAGCAGATTATTATCAACACTAGCAACGTTGAGTAAAGCCCCCGCAAGCCTACTCTGCGACGTTTGCGGGGTTTTTCCTGTTTCATAATTCTGAATTTATGTTTGGTTAAATTACAGGTATACTCATGCCTTCGCGGGCTAAGCAGCTATTGGCGAACGCTGCCTGAACCTCTGCTTCTGTACGATCGAGAAAATTGTCGTCGTGACCCGGATCATGGTGAAACATCACGATTTTTTTGACTCCAGCAGCTTTGGCTATTTCTACTCCTGCTTGCCAAGTCGAGTGTCCCCAGCCGACTTTTGGGGTTTTGAAGTCGTAATACTCTTCGTTGGTGTAGTTGGCGTCGTAAATCAGCACGTCGGCGTTGCGAGCTAGGTGTAACACGTTGTCGTCCAGGCGATCGGGAAAGTGCTCTGTATCGGTGCAGTAGACGGCTGTGTGTCCCTCCCAGGTGACTCGATATCCGATCGCGGTGTTGGGATGGTTCAGCAGTGCCGTTTCTATTTTCACATCATCGAGTTCGAGAATATCCCCAGGGGTCAAATCGTTGAATTTCAGGTCTGACTGCATCACCTGGATGGGGACGGGAAAATTGGGGTGCACCATTTGGTCGGCAAGACGGTGTTTGATTGTAGTGCCGTTGGGGGCGATCGCACCGTAAATATGAAAGCAGTTCCCTGGGATAAAGGCGGGAGTAAAGAACGGAAACCCTTGAATGTGATCCCAGTGAGTGTGGCTGAAAAACATATGGGCTTCCACCGGCATTTGTCGCAGCAGATTGAGGCCCAGAACTCGCAGACCGGTGCCGCCGTCAAAAATCAGGCGTTTTTTGCCCAAGCGCATTTCTACACAGGAGGTGTTGCCTCCGTAGCGCAGTGTTTTGGTGCCGGGGGTGGCGATGCTGCCCCGCACGCCCCAAAACTGAACGACAAACTCGGTCAAAGGACTATTTTCCATAGTGGCTTTGTGATCGGAAGGCTGTGGATTGGGTAGAGAGGGTGCGGAATCTGGCATTTTTTTTAGTTTTGGGGGCTGGAACTTGGGAGTTGAAATCTTAGTTTTTACTTTTTAGTTTTTAGCAATCTGTACTATAATAAAGCCCTCGATCGGGAAACTATTCGAGTGCCTAATACTTGGGCTGTTAGAATTCTCAACCTTACCGATTCGTTTAGGAGATGTCACGCTTGAGAGATGATTTTTTGCATCATGCGGGCTGCCCGGCGTGTTCTGTGTTCTGACATTAAGATAGCGCCGATCGCTCTAAGTGTTAGGGTAAAATTTCCTCCAACGTAGAACGCATTTCCCAGGGGTAGAATTTGCGCTTCATCTTACTCTAGGAGTAGTATTTTTTTCAAGATTGGGGGCGGGGCGCGGTTTTTAGGAATGCTGTTCCGGTGAGTCGGCATTCACGACTGATTTGACCTTCTAGCTACCCGTTCCTCGACTGCATCGCCTCACGTGCAGCATCGCCTTAAGTTCGGCCCCCTGAGTTTTTAGTCGGGTTGCAGTCGAGGAGTGCGGGCTAGGGGCTTATTTGCGATCGGCTGCGATGCACTTTTCCACTAAGGGCATTACTTGATCGACATCTTGCCAACCCAGAATTTCCGTGACTTTTTTCTCCAAATTTTTGTAGGTTCTAAAAAATTCGGCTATTTCGTCCAAGCGGTGGGGGGCTACGTCTTTGAGGGACTTATAGTGAGCATAGCGGGGGTCTTTGTCGGGAACGCACAAAAGTTTTTCGTCCCTGTCGCCTCCGTCGATCATTTCCAGCATTCCGATCGGACGGGCTGCGATTATGCACCCTGGAAATGTGGGTTCATCCATCATCACCATGCCGTCGAGGGGGTCGCCATCATCGGCTAAGGTATTGGGTATGAAGCCGTAGTCGCACGGATATTGGACTGAGGAAGAAAGCACCCGATCGAGAGCAAAGGCTTGCAAGTCTTTATCAAATTCGTACTTGTTTTTGCTACCGGCAGTAATTTCGATGAGGACGTTGAGCAGTCCTGGTTTCGGCTGTGCCGGAATTAGCGATAAGTCCACAACAATATCTCCAAGTTAACAGATGATTGGGATGAGTGCTACTTGCCAAATCCCTTTGATAGCATTTTACGGGCGATCGGGATCGATGCTGCATGAGATTGACCGAAAGCGGGGGAGTGTGTCGCCTGCGGGGAGAATACACGCTTTCGGGCGAGACGCCCATCCCACACAAGAGAGAGCGGACGGGCGGGACGCCCATCCCACAGTTTGAGAGGGGAATGCTTGGTTTGGGCGAGGGAGATATTTTCACATCGATCTCTTCTTTTGACCGTCTGTCAAAGTTCTTTGAATTTTCAATCTCAACCACTGGCTCAGTTCTGTTGCTAACCACTTGATTTCTGATTCACTTAGTCCCTCCTTCTCTCCTAACTGATATTTGTGGTTGCCTGCTTGAACTATCATCTGATAGACTTTCCCGAATCTCACTTCCGAGTGGCTCTCCTGCATAAGTAATGATGCCGCTTGATATAACTCTCTAGGGATTGAAAAAGCAAAAATCATAACTTTTATAACTTTTACACCAATACCGCTGTTTCTATATTCACGTTGTTGAATTTCCAACTGGCAAATCTCGTTCCTGGGAGATGGCTTGGCATGATTCCATCTCAACCCCAGTAGATGGCTGCTACAGGAGATTTGCTGGCGATCAATTCTGAGGCGCCTTTCCCTAAATAGTGCAAATATCAACTTTAGTCCTGCCATACATAACAAACTTCCTGATATTATTATAAAAAATTGGGAATTTATCTTTAACGCATCGCTCAACATATCCCTTGCTATAAATGAGACAGGACTCGCAGATACCACAGCCGAAAGCGTGGCAATTAAACCAAAACCGATGCCTGGTGGCGGAATTACAATTTCTATAAACTCCGAATTTTTTGTAAGTTTAATATCGCTGCCTTGTGGCTGCAGCACCACCATAGGACTTTTGTTTATAAGGTGGGGATTTTTAAGCCCTCGCCATGCTTCCCTAGCCGAAGATAACCGTTTGGACAAACTTGGTTCTGTCATCCACTCCAGCCAATCTATTAAATTAGGATTGACCTGCGGTACCCGATCGGCAAATTGAATTTTCAAATCCTGCTGCGACAGTTCGGTGGGATGCAAACCCGTTACCAAATAAATTAAAGTTGCACCTAAACCGTAGAGGTCAGAAGCCGGAACCGAGCGCCCGCCAAATTGTTCGGGTGCCATATACCCGTAAGTTCCCACTACTGTAATTGTGCCGCCAAATTTTGCAGCTTGGTTCTGCACCGAACCGAAATCAACTAAATAAACTTGTCCAACCGAGTTACCTGATCTGCTATGCAGTAAAATATTGCTAGGTTTAATATCGCGGTGAATAACAGGCGGATTTTGCTTGTGCAAATAATTCAAAATTGCTAACAGCGATTTAGCTAATTGTTTTACCTCGCTTTCGCTAAAAGTACGCCCCGATCGCAAATGCTCTTGCAAAGTTTTTCCCTCTACATAAGTCTGTACCAGGGCAAAGCTTTTACTGTTTAGTTCGTCAATTTCCAGGTAATCGAGGTAGCGCGGAATTGCTGGGTGAGAAAGTGCTTTTAAAGTTTCCGCTTCCCGTTCAAATAGCTTGAGGTCTTGCCATTCAAAATCGCTGCCGAGGAATAGCTGTTTGATAACAACTAATTCGTGAGTTTGTAAGTCACGAGCTAGCAGCGTTTGGCGACCAGTTTGTTTTCCTAGTTGCCGCTGCACTTCGTAGCGTTCTGCTAATATTTTGCTAGTCATATTTTTTACATGAATTTGAGTGTGAGGGGAACGTCGGGGTTCAGAAACCGGGTTTTTTAGCGAGTCTGGCGGTTCTAACGCGTCTTTTCGTAAAAACCCGGTTTCTAGGAGTCGGAGTGCGTCCAGAACTGTAAATTTTAGATTAGAGTCCACTTTCTTTTTGATACCACCGGGCAATAGACTTGCTACTTGCCCCCATTGACAGTCCTGCAATTAGCGACGGTGCTAGCAAGAAAATAATCTCAAAACTCAAATCGTTTAGCTTATTCCAACCCATTATCCGAAAGTAGACGATGCTGATCGAGGTACAGAGTACAATACTAATTGCAGTTAAAACCTGTCGGTGAAGTTTGGGATTAGTTAGGGGAAAAAACCACAAGCGGGTCACAATTCCTACGATTATTCCGTTTCCCAACCCCAGCAGCAAGCCCAGAAAAAGACCGATAAATCCTCCGAGAATTGTCGCCACTACCGGCAAAAGAAAGGTGCCGTAAATTGCTGCACAAGCTCCTACACCTAGAGTGCCCATCCAAGTGCTGCGCCCGATCGCATTCTTGAACAACCTAGAGGTATCTAGCGTTTTTCCCAGTCTCAATGTCTGGGAATATTTATTTATTTCCTGTGGTTTTTCTAGAACTTCTTTTGCTATTTGGACTGAGGCGGGACGGCATTCTAAACTCGGATGCGTCATCCACTTCAGCCAATTGGTAAAACCGGGACTGAGTTTGGTCAATTGCTCGAACTCGATCTGCAAATCTTGCTGTGGCAAGTCGGCAGGATGCTGCTTGGTAATTAAGGCGATTAATGTTGCTCCCACGCTGTACAAGTCGGAAGCTGGAACTGCTCTCCCGCCAAATTGTTCGGGCGGCATATAGCCATACGTGCCGACAACGGTGACTGTTTTTCCCTGTTGCGTTGCTAGGGTTTGAACAGCGCCGAAATCGACTAGGTAGACTTCGCCGACGCTGTTTCCCGATCGATTCTTGAGTAAAATATTGCTGGGTTTAATGTCGCGGTGAATCACTGGGGGCTGTCGCTGGTGCAGGTAGGCGAGGATGTCTAATAATTCTGTTGCTAATTGTTTGACTTCGCTTTCGCTGAAGGTGCGGCCGTCTGAGAGATATTCTTGTAGGGATTTGGCTGCGATGTAAGTCTGAACTAGGGCGAATCCTTTGCGCTTGGGCGTGTCGATTTCAAAGGAGTCGAGATATCGGGGAATTGCGGGATGGGATAGGGATTTTAAGGTTTCGACTTCTCGCTCGAACAGTTTTAAGTCTTCCCAGTTAAAGTCGCTGCTGAATGACAGGAGTTTGACTACTACTTGCTTTTGGGTTTTTAAGTCGCGGGCGAGTAAGGTTTGCCTTCCTGCTTGCTTGCCGAGCCGCCGATCGCACTGATAGCGATCGGCTAATATTTCTTTTGACAAATCGCCGATGTTTTCTCCGCTCATGTTCTCTTGCCCTAGAACCGATTAAACCTAGTGTAGTTGACAAAAGCGCAATAATCGGAAATGTTTGGGCTAGGGCAAAAAAAATTTTATGTCAAATAGCAACCGCCTTTAAAAGCCAGCTTTCTGGGACAATCAAGACGCGCCTGAGTTAAGCTGGAATTTAATTTTGGATTTGCTTGTAAATTGACTGCACTACGTCGAGCAGACTCAAGACTTGCTGCCATTCGGGGGCATCGGGGTTGTAGCTTTTGGCGCGCTGAGTTTTCAAACTGTGGTGCAAGAGGGAAAGCAGCGCGTCTGGAGACTGTACGGAATTGTCATCTTCATCTGCTGGGGTTTGGGCTGCATTTTCTTCGATATCTTCTTTAATTTTTTGTGCTCGATCTGCCAGGGCTAAAGATCTGCCTGCCAGGTTTTCCGGCATTTTGGGCTG
This sequence comes from Microcoleus sp. K1-B1, assembly GCF_036704705.1. Lineage (NCBI taxonomy): Bacteria > Bacillati > Cyanobacteriota > Cyanophyceae > Oscillatoriales > Microcoleaceae > Microcoleus > Microcoleus sp. K1-B1. The sequence continues at coordinate 23,595 of NZ_JAUBSH010000054.1, forward strand.
TTCCGACAAAGATGCGCTGGTTAGTTCTACCAATAGTTGGCAGACTCGATCGACCCATTCGTGATCGTTTACTGAAAAGGAACCTGATTTGAACACTTGCCCGTCAGGTCTTTGCTGAATGGTTTGTACCTTCTGGATCAGAGGGATAGCCTTAACAGTGATATTTTCCGGGATTCTGGGGATATCTGACAGGGAGCTCCGAGCAATCTCCAGCAATAGTTGGTAAACCTGATCTACCCACTCAACATCTCCCGATTGCGAATTCCAATTATCCATAACTGACGCTAGTGGTTTTCTATATCTAAGACTAGAACATTGACTATCTGCGAAGGCAGCTCTTTTTAGGAGCCGCTAACGCTATTAAGACTTACGCGGGCGGGGTGATTAACCCGGTTTTTGAGCGGATGTTTCGTCGCCTTTGTCCAAGATTTTTCTCAGAAACCGGGTAACGCTGCCGCCAGTCATAACTATTTATAAGCGCTTCAAATAATAGAAGTGCTAAGTTTGTTGCGGTAGGTAGTGCAAACGAAACACGTAGGGTGAAACCCCGCCATCTCGCTGGCAAGTTCAAATCCGGTTATATAACCATAATACCTGTTGGAGCTTATTTACAATTACCTCAATCGGATATTAAGGTTAATTGGTGGTGGGATGGGAGGCGCACCCCCGATCGCGATCGCCCCCACCCGGAACCCTGACGCCACCGCCAGCATTTGCTGTGGGCCACTGCTATTTTTCTGTGAGATTCCACACACCATCCCAGTTGAGTACGTCTGAAAACCGATGTTGAAATAACATACAGCGATCGACGTGCAATTTAGCTGCCTTGTTTTTTGGGTCAACTTCCAGAACGGCGTTAAATTCGCGTTCAGCGTCTTTAAAGGCTTGCTTGGCTTTTGGTTCTAAGGCTTTCTTAAACTCGCTCAGCAGTTTTTTCACCCGATCGAGTCCCAGGTTTTCAAATTCCTCATCTAACATTTCTGCAACTGTCTCAGAAGCCCGACTTTTAATTTTCGCCTGCAATAGCTGCCTGATCTCTGCCGGTTTCAGCCGCTTGATTTGGGGATTTGATGGTTCTAAGATGTCTGCTTCCAACAGCTTTTTGACTTCGCCTTCTTGCAGGTATTTAATATCGTCTGCTGATAGGGGCTTGATTTTTGCTTGCAGCAGCATTTTGGCTTCGTCTTCCGAGAGGTTTTTGATGCCTTCCAATTTCAGCAGTTGGATTTCTGTCTGCAACAGTACGATGAGTTTGTCTGCTTCGGACAGGTTTTTCGGGTCGTACTCTGACAGCTTTTTCAGTTGATATAACAGGTTTTTGAGTTCGTGTTCCAACTGTTGCTCTAGATTGTAGGACAGTTTCTTAATCTCTGCCTCCGGCATTTCGGCGACATCCTTTAAGATGTTTTTCACCTCACTTTCTGAGAGTCTTTGGGTGACTGGAGCTTTGTAATGTTCGCGCCCCTTGGTGTAATGTTCTATAATTTGTTGCTGTGTTTCGGTTAGTGACTTGCCCACTGGCGAGTATCCCTCGCGGATGCCGACGAGTTCGTAAACGATTACGGGTTCGCTTTTGCCTTTGACAGTAATAAAGTCGAGTTCTCGCACGTACAGCCGATCGGCATAATCTCTGTAAGTATTGTCGCTGATGATCAAGTCGGTGCCGTACTGCTTGCTAGCGCCTTCTAAGCGAGAGGCGAGGTTAACGCCGTCTCCGATCGAAGTCAATTCCATGCGTTTGCTACTACCGATGTTGCCGCTGACAACTTCATCGGAATGTACGCCCATACCGATGCCGATCGGCAATTCGCCATGTGCCATACGCTCTCGATTGAACTGGGCCAGTTTTTCCCGCATTTTCACTGCCGTTTGCATGGCGCACCAAGCATGATCCTCTAGGGGCGCTGGAGAGCCAAAAACTGCCATCAGAGCGTCACCGATGTATTTGTCGAGAGTCCCACCGTACTCGAATACGACATCTACCATCACTTCAAAATATTTATTCAGCATCACTACCACTTCTTCGGCTTGCAATTTTTCCGTAAGTGTGGTATAGCTGCGAATGTCTGAGAACAGCACCGAAACGTTTTTGCGCTTACCGCCCAATCCAGTATCGCCTGAAGCTAACAAAGCTTCGGCTACTTCTGGCGTCATGTAACGGTACATCAAGTTTTTGATTTGCTTGGCGCTGCTAATATCTTCCATGACGACTAACGCGCCGTTGACCTTGTTGGGGTCGGTAGCGTCAGTCATTGAATTAATGGAGAGATTGATACTTTGCCCTTCTCCTTCCAAGGAAAGCAAAACTTGATCCGGGTAATACTGCTGGCGGTCCTTATCGTCTTCGGGAGACAAAGAGGCATCAAACCACTTGGCAAAATCGCCTTTTTCTAACTTAATTAACTCGCGCAAAGATTGACCTTCGGCTAATTCTGCATCGCTGACACCCAGTAATTTTTTCGCACTGGGATTGGTCGCTACTATATTGCCTTTTTTATCTGTAGAAATCACGCCGTTAGTCAAGGCGTGCAGCATATCTTTTTGTCTTTGTTCTTGCTGTTTGACTTCGGCAAACAGTTTGGCGTTTTGCAGCGCCACTCCTGCTTGGATGTTAAACGCCTTCATAAATTCCATGTCGTTGCGATTGAAACTCGCTTTCCACTGTTCGGGGGCGTGAGGCCAATCTTGGGGGTTGTAGGGGGGGAATTCTCCTTGTCTTTTTTTATTAACTAATTGGGTGACGCCAATCAATTTTTTGTCCGAGTTAAATACTGGCATACAAAGCATACTGCAAGTGCGGTAGCCCGACTTTTGATCTACTTCTTTGGAAGTGGCGGCGCGGGGGTCGTCGTACACATCAAAGGGAATCAGCAGCGGTTCGCTAGATTGGGCGACGATGCCTGCAAAACCGGCGGTTCTGGGTATGCGAATTTCTTTCAAGTTGCCGGCCATCGGGATTTTCGTCCACAGTTCGTCTTTCTCTTCGTCGATCAGCCACAGGGTGCTGCGATCGGCGTTCATGAGTTCTTGGGCCTGATCCATCACCCTTTTTAGGGTATCTTCTAAGTCTAAACTGCTCTGAGAAAGAGCGTTGACGGCATTCATCAGCGCCGTGGCTGCCCGTTGTCTTTGAGTTGCTGCGTAGAAAGATTTGGACGATTCTAGAATTAGGCGAATAGAGGGAGCAAATTCTTTAAAAACTTGTTCGTCTTCTTGAGTAAATCCGTGCCTGTCGATTTGTTCGTCTAAAGTTGGGTATTTTTCGTGGTTTGGTCTTAGTTTATTAATCAGTTGAACAACTGCTACTAACTCTTTTGTGTCTTCATTAATTAGGGGCATTGCCAGCATTGTATAAGTGCGGTAGCCCGTTTTTTCATCAGTTTTTTTTGCGTTAGCTGATCGTTCGTCGTTGTAAAAATCGTAAGGAATATTAACCACTTTTTGGAACGTGGCTACTTCTCCCGCAATGCCCACGTGGGCAGGAAATCGAAGTTCTAAGTTTTTGCCATTTTCGTCTTTAGCGACGATCGCCCAGAGTTCATTTTTTTCGTCGTCTAATAAAAATATCGTGCTGCGATCGGCATTCAGCAATTCCCCTGTTTTGAGGGTAATCGACTGCAACATCTCGTTGAGTATGGCGTCAAATCCCTCGCTCTCCAGGATATTGTCGAGCATTCCCAGGGTTTGATTGACAACCTTAAGTTTGTCTTCTACTTCCTTAACTACTACTGTGAAACTTTGCTTATTTAGAAGGTCGAGAATGCCGGAAAGGTTTCCTTGGCGCGGGATAATTGCACTGCTCCTAATTTCCGGGGGAGAATAATGTTCCTGATGATGATTTTCACCGCCGACAACAGCGACATCAATCACGTTGTCCAGAGAAGAGTAATTGGTGGAAGATGCAGATTTCATAGACCTTTACAGAAGCTTAAGTGTAAGGGTTAGTCTCTAAGCGAAGAGAGTGGGGAAGTGGATTAGTGAGTCACCTGTCGCACAAGACTCAAGTATGTGTGAAAGTATTTCCCAGTTTACAGAACTCCGGCCACAAGGCAAGGGAAATTCAGTTGACCTTGCTGCCCAACGGAGGGAGGGAGAGTAACGAGGCTGTGGGAGTGCTGCAATCTTTTTAGAGATCGCGAATCTTGTTTAAATGGTTTATTAACTGATTTTGACATTGTGCGTGCCTGGTTTAAGTAAGTTCTGCCGATCTTTGAGCCGATCGCCCCCAGAAGAATGCGTACTGGGGGGAGGACTGCTGAAAGAGGGGTGGCCTTGTGGGACTAGCCGCAATTGTGACACTACCAGTTGCTAGTGATGTGTGCCCTTCTCTACACAATTGTGGTTTTTAACTAGAATTTCTCTCTATTTTGCTGCTCTTAGCTTTCATCCCAATAAATTCACGGGGCTTTCAGCTTTTTTTTGTAAAATTTGCGGTTGACATTTTTAGTGTAACCTCCGACTCTGAAAAAACTCCGCCTTTTAACCCCCCGATCGGCTTGAGGGTCTGATCAGGGTTGGGCAGACTGAGTTTGGCGCAATCCGGCGGCTTCGACAAGCAGGGATTCGGCGAAGGCGATCGCTTCTGTTGCTGAGCGGCCACTGGCGAGTTGGGCGAGTTCTTCCCGCCGCTGCTCACTGTTGAGGGCGGCAACTCTGACTACTGTGCGTTCGACAGGTTCGGAGTCGGCTGCGGGTTCGCCGATACTTGGTTCTGCTTCGATCGTCTGTTTGTTGACGCGAAAATGAAAATCAGCCATCGCGGCGATCAGCGGCTGGTGGGTGACGCAGAGAACTTGGTGTTTGTCCGAGAGTTGGTAAAGTTTTTTGGCGATCGCGCCGGCGACTCTCCCGGAGACTCCGGCGTCGATTTCGTCAAAAATCAGCGTACCGGCACTTTCTATTTGGGAAAAACAGGCTTTGATGGCGAGTAGAAAGCGGCTCATTTCTCCCCCGGAGGCGATCGCGCCCAGAGGTTGCAAAGGTTCGCCCGGATTGGGGCTGAAACAAAAGGCGATTTGGTCGGCACCGGTAGCAGTTGGGGTACAAGGCGAGATCTCGACTTGAAATTGCACTTTTTCCATTGCTAACGGCTTAAGTTCTCCTACGAGGTGCGTTTCTAGTTTGAGGGCTGCTTCGCGTCGCAGGGTGGTGAGGTGGCTGCAAGCGTCTTTTAATTGCTCTAAAGCGGTCTGATATGCGAGTTCTAAGGCTTCCATTGACTCGCCTCCTTCTAAAAGTTCATTTAGTTCGTTTTGAATGCTTTGGTAGTAGGCGAGCGCTTCTTTGAGCGGCCCGTATTTGCGGCAAATTTGTTTGAGTTCCCGAATCCGATCTTCTACTTCTTCGAGTCTTTCGGGATCTGCTTCTAATTGTTCGCCGTAGCTGCTAATTTGTCGGCTGGCTTCTGTGGCTTGAGCTAAAGCATCACTGACCATTTCTAGGATTGGTTGCAATTGCACATCGTAAACCGCCATGTCGCTTAAAATTACTTCGGCTTTGCTCAACAAGTCGGCGGCTGATGCGCTGTCGCCATCGTTTTGGTACAGGGCTTGGTGGACTTGGTAACTTTGCTGCTGCAATTCAACGACGTGGCCTAGCCGGATTGATTCGTGTTCTAGGTGTTCAAGTTCGTCGGCGTCTTCGATGTGGGCTTCGCCGAGTTCTCGGACTTGGTATTCTAACAAATCAAGTCTTTGCAGTCGCTGCTGTTCCGACTGACGCCTGCGTTTGAGGGCGGTTTTGGCGCTGTTGGCTGCCAGCCACGCGGAGGTGATGCTCGATCGCGCTTCAGTGAGCTTTTTGCCGCCGTATAAATCGAGCCATTCTCGCTGGAGGGTTTCTTGTCCGAGGTGGACGGTTTGGCCTTGGGCGGTAATTTCGACAAGTCGATCGCGCAGTTGATCCATTAACTGGCGGTTGACGAGAATTCCGTTCAAGCGGGATCTGGTGCGTAGAGCACCGCTTGATGCGTTAATTTCCCGGCTGCAAACGGCTAAATTTCCGTCTATGGGTTCGATTTCTTGCTCGCCCAGCCACAAAGCTGCGGCTTTGTCCAATTCAAAGGTAGCTTCCAATATTGCCCGCGCTGCTCCGGTGCGAATCGATCGGCGATCGACTTTCCCGCCCAAAACTGCATCGATCGCATCTAGGATAATCGATTTACCAGCGCCGGTTTCCCCTGTAAATACGTTCAAACTCGGGCCAAATTCTAGATCCAGGCAGTCAATTAAGGCAAAGTTTTCTATTCGGAGGTATAGCAACATGAGGAATGGGGAATTGTTAATTGTTAATTGTTAATTGGTAATTGCTAATTGCTAATTGCTAATTGCTAATTGGAGGGAGAGCCTGGAAAATTATTGATACCCAATAACAACTGTCAACTGTCAACTGTCAACTGTCAACTGAGTTCTGCTATAGTTTCAACCATCCAAACAAATCTCCTACCGTCAGCCGCAATTCTGCTGCCCAATCTGGAACTGGCAACAATTCTTCTGGTTTGGCTAAAAGTTCCGGTTGCTTTCCAGGGGGATAAATTAAGATTGAGCGCACCATCGGATCGATCAGCCAACCCATTTTAGTGCCGTTTTTCAGACAGTGTAAAATATTCCCAGTTACTTTAGTTTGACTCTGGCCAGGAGACAGAATTTCAATAGTCCAATCAGGGTAAGTTTCAAATACATTAGCAATATCCCCATTTTTATCAACTGGTATTCTTTCCCAAGTAAATACTGTGACATCTGGCACGATCGATCTACCGTCAAAAGTACAGCGCAATTCAGGAAATGCTAGGGCAATCTTTTTCGGTTCCACTATCTCGTTAATTTTTGTGACTAGCTTTCCCTGTAACTTGCTATGTTTTCCTTGTGGCATAGGTTTTTGGATGATTTGACCGTTGATATATTCGCTAGCTGGTTCTGTTTCTGGCAGTTTTAGAAACTCGGACAAAGTTAGTGTTTTTGTTTGTACTTGTACCATTTTTTACTCCTTTTATTCCATAAAACCTAAGTGTTTCCTAGCAGCAATAGTTACCATTCTGCCCCGACTTGTCCGCTGCAAAAATCCGATTTGCATTAAGTATGGTTCGTATACGTCCTCAATGGTTTGAGTGTCTTCTCCTGTGGAAGCTGCGAGGGTTTCTAAGCCCACGGGGCCGCCGTTAAAGTTCTCAATCATTGCTGTCAAAATTCGCCGATCAGTCCAATCCAAACCTAGCGGATCGACGTTGAATAATTCCAGGGCGAGTGAGGCAACTTCGGCATCAATTGGCTTTAAATTTTTGACTTCGCTGTAGTCTCTAACTCGCCGCAGCAAGCGGTTAGCGATGCGGGGGGTTCCGCGCGCTCGGCGGGCAATTTCTGTGGCTCCTTCTGGGGTGATTTGAGTGTCGAGAACTTGGGCGCTTCTTTGGACAATTAGACTAAGTTCGTCTATTTCGTAGTAGCGCAATCTTTGAATCAAGCCGAAGCGATCGCGCAATGGAGATGTCAGCGACCCGACTTTTGTGGTTGCTCCTACTAAGGTAAATGGTTTCAGGGGAATGCTGCGGATTTTGGCGCTTTTGCCTTGACCGATCGTAATATCTAACCGACAGTCTTCCATCGCCGGATAGAGGATTTCTTCTGTAACTTTAGATAAGCGGTGAATTTCGTCGATAAACAGCACGTCGCCTGCTTTGAGGTTGATCAGCAATCCGACAATATCTCGCGGTTTTTCTAAAGCTGGGGCGGTGGTGATTTTGCATTCAACTTCCATTTCTGCTGCTAGAATTAGCGACATTGTGGTTTTTCCCAACCCTGGAGGCCCGTAGAGTAACAGGTGATCCATAGGTTCGCCGCGAGATTTGGCGGCTGCAATTGCGATCGCCAAAACTTCTCTCAAGTCTTTTTGCCCGATGTATTCAGCTAAGCGTTGGGGTCGGATTTTGTCGTCTTGTTTACTGTTGATTTCGTCGGGTAGTTCTTGCGATTCTAGCAAAGATTCCGCCTGGGGTTTGGCGGCTTTTTTGCGACGGGCGGGGGCTATGTCTTCGGGTAGATTTGGGTCGGGGGGCTGTTGTTTGGAGGATATAATAGCCATATTTATCTGCGATCTGGCAGCGGGAATTGTTTACACTTGTTAGCAGAATCTTTAAAATTAATGAGTTCGTTATGAGTATTCCATCTTCTTTATTAGCATCGGAAAGCATAACTTTTGAGGGGGCGATCGAGCTGACTCAATCTTTACTGTCGTTCATTGAGGCTAATCGACTTTTACAAGCCGACATCCAGCAAGCTGTTACATCTCTGGTGAAAACACAGAACGGTGCTAGGGGGTTTTTTGTCACCTATCTAACGGACGATCGACCGGAGGCAGATAACCCGTCACCCGGAGTAGTCGAGGCGCTGCGATCGGCTCCTGAGATCGTAGCAGAACTGCTGGTGAAAAATTTGGCGATGTCGGCGGCAATGGTCGTGCATCATTCGCGCCAGCAAAAGGAGGAAATGGCGGCCGATTCTGCTAGAGTGCAGGAGCGATCGCGCAATTTAATTCAAATGCTGCAAATGCCAGCCTGTCAAACTATAGCGTCGCAAATGCTAGAAAGTTTGCAGAGTGGCAACGGCGAGTATGAAAAATTTTTCCAGCGGTGGGGCTACGACGACGAGCAAAAACTAGCGATCGGTTCGGCAGTTCGATCGGCGATCGGCTAAAATAACCTCCGAAGGAAGGGGAAAGAAGAAAGAAGGAAGAAGCCAAAGCCAGGGTGGCAGATGCTTGATCAAAACGACGGGGCTGTGGAATAATTGCGGTTTAGCAAAAGCTGCACAATTGTAGCTTGAGTTGATTTAGGTGTGAAGGTAGTGAACGAGGGCGAAAAAATTGCAGAGAACTGTGAAAGGAGTTGCCCAAAAGGTCCGAAGGCTGGGCGGCCGGCGGCCGGCAAATACGCCCCGGCGGTGGGCGAAGCTGAATCTGCTGGCAACATTGGTGCGCCGGGACTTGGAAGCTCAATACAAAGGCTCGATTCTGGGCAATTTGTGGCCGCTGCTGAATCAGCTATCGCAATTGGTGATTTACACTTATGTATTCTCGATCGTCCTCAAGGTAAAGCTCAGCCTTGCAGGCTTCCCAGAAAACAGCGACATTACATTTGGAGTCTGGTTGTTTGCAGGTTTGCTGCCTTGGACTGCCTTCACCAGCGGTTTGATCAAGTCGGGAGTATCAGTGGTGGGGCAGCCGAATTTAGTGAAAAAAGTGGTATTTCCTCTCGGTTTGCTGCCCCTAGTGCCGATTTTTACAGCTTTTCTTGAAAGTTCTCTGGGTTTAGCAGCTTTGATCGTGATAGTAGCAGTGTCGTCGCAAAAGCTCAACGCTACTTTATGCTTGCTGCCGCTGGTGTGGGTACCTCAGTTGCTGATAACTGCTGGCTTGGGATATTTGACAGCGGGCTTGACTGTATTTTTGCGAGACATTCCTCAGACATTAGGTGTTATTCTAAATTTTTGGTTTTATTTGACGCCGATCGTCTACCCAGCATCAATCATCCCCCAACAGTGGCGAGCGTGGATATTTTGGCTGAATCCAATGGCCGCCATCTCCGAGGTTTATCGAGACCTCATCCTGCTTGGAGAAGTTAAGCATTGGGGCGAATGGGGTGTCGCCACGCTAATTTCTGCTGCTATATTTTGTGGAGGTTTGGCGGTTTACCGGCGTTTGCGTCCCGCTTTTGCTGACGTGCTGTAAATTTATTTGAGCTCCAAAGTCAATTCTTCAATCTAAAATCCCAATAAAGGTGTTTTTAGGGAGGAATGCAAATCCTCATAAAAATTCAGAGGACGATCGTACTCATTACAAACCTATTTTTCGTTGGAGCGGACATAATATCAATCTAAAATCTAAAATCTAAAATCTAAAATCTAAAATCTAAAATCTAAAATCGGATGACAGAAAATGTAATTTCACTAAAAAATGTTTCCAAATGCTTTAAGCGGTACGATCGTCCAGGAGACCGCTTAAAGGAAATTATTTACCCCAGCAAAAAACTGGCGGACGAATTTTGGGCCCTACACGACATCAATCTGGAAATTCCTCAAGGACAAACTCTGGGAATCGTCGGTCGCAATGGTTCGGGAAAAAGCACTCTCCTGCAAATAATTGTAGGGACGCTGACTCCTACCACAGGAAGCGTAGATGTTAAAGGCCGAGTCTCCGCCTTGTTGGAACTCGGAAGCGGATTTAACCCGGAATTTACCGGGCGACAAAATGTGTTTTTTAACGCTCAGTTACTGGGATTCAATCAAAAAGAAACTGAAGAAAAATTTGACGATATAGCTGCTTTTGCTGATATTGGCGATTTCATTGAACAGCCAGTCAAAACTTATTCTAGCGGTATGTTTGTCAGGCTAGCTTTTGCCGTTGCGACTAGCGTCGAGCCAGATATTTTGGTGGTTGACGAAGCGCTTTCTGTGGGCGACGAAGCTTTTCAACGCAAGTGTTTTGCCCGCTTGCAAAGCATTCAGGAAGGTGGCGGAACAATTTTATTTGTTTCTCACGCTGCTACTTCTGTGGTGCAACTTTGTACCTCGGCGATTTTAATGGATAGCGGTGAATTACTGCTCGCTCACACGCCGAAGGTGGTAATTTCTAAGTATCAAAAGCTGATTTATGCCGATCCGGATCAGGTTCTGGGGTTGAAGTCAGATATTCGAGCTCTGAACCAACTGACAAAACAGGAAAGTCAAGACCACCTTCAGGATGCTAATTTAGAAAGCACAAAGAGGGAAGTTAAACCGGAGCAACATCTCTCTAAACCCAAGGAATATTATGATGAGTTTTACGATCCGGGGATGATACCCTCGAATACGGTAAGGTATCCGTCTCGCGGAGCGGAAATTATCAACCCCCACATCGAGACGCTGAAGGGAAATCTGGTAAATCACTTGATCGGTCGTCAAGATTATATTTATACTTACTCTGTCACTTTCTCCCGGTCAACTTCCAAAGTTAGGTTTGGAATGTTGATTAAAACAATTAGTGGTTTTGAGTTGGCGGGTGCTTCTTTGAAGGCTTCTACTCAGTCAGTTAGGTATGTGGAAGCGGGAACGACAATTGTAGTGAAGTTTCATTTTAAATGTTTGCTGAATCCCGGTGTTTATTTTCTGAATGCTGGGGTTGTGGGAACAGTAGATGGAGATTTAACTTATCTGGATCGCTGTGTTGATGTGGCGATGTTTAGAGTTCAGTCTTGTACTGAGTCCTGCGGTAACGGCATCGTTGACTTGCTGATCGAACCGTGTTTAACTGTTGTTAATGCTGATGCTCTAGTGAAAGAGCAGTCAACAGAGGTTATCTAAAATTCTGTAAAAACAATGAACGATATCAATTTAGATTTAGTCGAAAATCCCGTAATCAAAGCATTTATTCAAGATCAAACTAAGTTTCCCGAAAATTTTAAACTGAATATCTGCGAAGACGATGAAATGTATTTGTTCAGCTTGAACAACGTCAAAGACGATCGCGATCGGGCTTTGGTGCGCTATTATTCGATCGGGCGTCGCATCTTGGATACGGTTAAACAAGTTGTGGACTGGCATTTTGGCAGTTTTGAAAAAGTACCTTCTTTTCTAGATTTTGCCTGCGGTTACGGTCGATTTACCAGGTTTTTGATTCAGGAAATACCACCGGAACGAATTTGGGTTTCTGATATTTATGCTAATGCGGTTAAGTTTCAAACTGAATACTTGGGCGTTAACGGTATTGTCTCAACTGGGAAACCTGAAAATTATTTAATTGACCGCAAGTTTGACTGCATTCTGGCTAATTCTTTTTTCAGCCATATGCCGGAAAGAACTTTTACAAGTTGGTTGCAAAATTTGTACGATTTGTTGACTCCTAACGGCATTTTGATGTTCAGCGTTCACGATGAGTGTTTGCGCGTAGGCAATATAGAAATGCCGGCTAATGGTATATTGTTTAGTCCTCAAAGCGAAAGCCAGTCTTTAGATAAGGAGGAATACGGCACAACTTATGTAACTGAAAAGTTTGTGAGAGAATGTGTCGAGCGAGTTAGCGGAGGCAAAGCTTTTGTTCACCGCATCAAAAAAGGTATATGCAGATTTCAGGATTTGTATGTTGTCACAAATGAGCTAGTTAGAGATTTTTCGGAGTTGAAATTCAATCATCACCCGGAAGGATATATTGATGTTGCTGCTTTTACAAATAAGGAGAATTTGTATCTGGAAGGATGGGTAGCTGATGTGAATCTCGACGGTCGCATTGAGGAACTGCAAGTGCTGGTAAACGGTGAGGTGGTACAGAGGTGCGAGCCTTTTTACGATCGCCCGGATGTGGCTGGATATTTTGAAACTAATGGGGCTTTGCAGTCGGGGTGGAGCTGTTATTTACCCAAAAAAACCGTAGGGTTGCAGGATGTGTTAATAGTCAAAGCAATCAATAACTATGGTTGGGAATGGATTCTGGAAACTTGCACTGTTCAATCACTGGTTAACCAAAGGCAATCGCAGTCTTTATTGGGTTCTACTCAAACAAAACTCAAATTACTTGAGACTCAGTTAGAGTCGGCTAGGATAGAATGGGAGCAAAATCAAAGTAAGTTAATGATTACTCAAACAAAGTTGGAAGAATCTCAAACAAATTTGCAACAAACTCAAACTCAATTAGTTTCAGCTCAAATGCAATTGGAGCAAACTCAAAATCAATTAGTATCTGTGCAAATGCAGTTGGAGAAAACTGAAAATCAACTAATTAATCTCAAGCAAGAACTAGAGCAAGCGAAGTGTCGGGTTTTGGCAATGGAAAGCAGCAAGTTTTGGAAGCTCAGAAGCGCGTGGTTTCAAGTCAGGCGAAAGCTGGGCTTAGCGGGAGATTAGTGAGTAAATTTGGTTGGTGTGGGAATTAGGGCGAGGGAGAAGGGAGATAAATTGTGAGTACAAATGACAGCAAACCGTCGGTTTTTATTGTTACCGGAATGCACCGTTCCGGTACGTCTTTAACAGCTTCTTTGTTTCAGAAAGTCGGGGTTGATATTGGCAAAAAGTTAGTGGGCCCGGCCGACGGAAATGTGAAAGGTCATTTCGAGAATGTTGATTTTGTGGAGTTTCACAAAAGTGTTTTGCGATCGCACGGTATTGATGAACTCGGATGTACGTTTGAAAAAACGATTCCGGTAGCACCAGAATACGTGGAAATCGCCAAAAGGGCGATCGAGCAAAATCAACTTCCTCACAAACATTGGGGTTGGAAAGACCCGCGAACAGCCCTTTTTTGGGATTTTTGGCTGACTTTGCTCCCTGAAGCTAATTTTATCTGTGTTTATCGATCGCCCTGGGAAGTAGTCGATTCCCTTTACCGCCGGGGAACCGATGTCAGCTTGCTGCAAAATCCCGAAATGGCAGTAAAAATGTGGATTCACTACAATCAAAAAGTTTTAGAACTTTACGAACGCTTCCCCCATCGGTGTCTGCTAGCAAACGTTTACCCCATCGGCAACACTCCTGAACTTTTCCTCGATCGAGTCAACGAAAAATTTAATGTTAACTTAGGTGCGATACCGGGCGACAATTTTGAAGAATCTTTATTAGTCAACGATATTGTCAAAAGTCACAGACCGAGTTTAATAGAAAAATATTTTCCCGAAGCATTAGAACTCTATCAACTTTTGGAAACCCAAGCTGGCAATCTTAGCAGCGAATCGAAAGATGCGATCGATCAAGTTATTCATTTCCCAGCATCTCCAGTCTGGCCATTTGAAGATTGGCTAAAAATCCGCTTGCTGGAAAAACAGCAAAAAACCACATCTTCCGAACTCAAACAGTGGCAAGAACAATTTCACCAGGCCCAGGCGAAAGTGTTGGGATTAGAGACAGAATTAGGAGCAACTCAAGTACAGCTTGCAGGCAAAGAATCAAATTTTCAAGAAGCTTTAGCAAAACTCCTCGGATTAGAAACAGAATTAGGACAAACTCAGGTACAGCTTGCCGGCAAAGAATCGCAATTTCAAGAAGCTTTAACCAAAGTCTTAAAATTAGAAGCCGAATTAGGGCAAACCCAGGTACAGCTTTCAGGAAAAGAATCGCAATTTCAAGAAGCGTTAGCGAAACTCCTCGGATTAGAAACAGAATTAGGCCAAACTCAGGTACAGCTTGCCGGCAAAGAATCGCAATTTCAAACAGCTTTAGCGAAAGTATTAGAATTAGAAGCGGAATTAGGGCAAACTCAGGTACAATTTGAAGAGACTGAATTTATATTGCAGCAAAAGTTAGCTGAGTTACTTCAGTTAGAAACAGCACAAAGTCAAAATCAGGAAAGATTAAAGGATACTCAGGAAAAATTAGAACAATCCCGCCAGGAAACTGAAAATTTTCGGGCAGAAATTGCTACAATCAAGTCTTCTCGATGGTGGCAACTGAGAGAAAAATGGTGGGAAGTTCAGCGCAAAATCCGCGACTTGTTCCCTAAATTTATTTTTTCGTTAGATCAACCCACTACTTGGCAAGTTTGTGATTCCAACCTGCTAATTGTGGGCTGGGTTTTTAACCAAAAAAAAGAGACTACAGCAGTTCGCGCCAGAATTAAAGACCAGAGTTTTGCCGGCGTTTACGGCCTAGATAGAAGTGATATAGCGCTAGCACACTCTAATATTCCGGCTGCGAAGAAATCAGGTTTTACCATTGAATTGGAAGCGCCTGCGGGACGGCACGAAGTGCTACTGGAAGCGCAAGATGACCGAGGTAAATGGCATTTGTTGGCAGCTTATCCGTTGTTAGTTTCAACGATTCAAGCATCGTTAGATGTACCTGTGGTATGGGAACAGCGTCAGGGTCAAATTTTGTTTGCAGGTTGGTGCTGCCACCACGATCGCAAAATTGCTAAATTAAGCTTATTGTGCGGCGATTATTCTGTAGAATGCGCCTACGGTTTGCGGCGCAAAGATGTCGGCGAAGTGTTTCCTGACTGGGTTAACAGTTCGGAAAGCGGTTTTGAGGCCCTTGTCGATTTGCCGCCAGGGGAATGGCACGTTTCTCTGCAAGCTGAGTTAGAGACCGGGGAAATTTTGTCTTTTCAAGCGCCTAAAAAATTGACAGTGCGGCGCTACCATATCTGGCAGCGAAGTGCAGATAAATTTGAGGAGTTATCAAGGTTTACAGCCGCAATTCAGCAGCGGGCGAGGGAAAGAAAACAGCGTCTTGGTAGAATTGTGCCCCTGCCCTGGGAAATTGTGAAAGTGCTCCGCCAGTTGGGGAAGATTTATCGGCAGCAAAAACAGTTTACTGCGCCGGGAGATTTACTGCCACCTGCAGGTTTTGTGGTGCCTCAACCCATTGATAGGTATGACGCTTGGCTGGAGGTGAATCAGTGGAACGATCGCGCGCGCGATTATTTGATTTCTCGGTTAAAATCCTGCCGGGAACCCCTGCCAAAAATTTCGGTAGTAATGCCAGTTTACAACCCGCAGATAGATTTTCTCGAAAGTGCGATCGACAGTGTAATCAATCAAGTTTATCCAAACTGGGAACTCTGCATTGCCGACGATTGCAGCACCGATTTAACTGTTGCTGAAAATTTGAAAGGCTGGGTTCAAAAGGACGATCGTATCCGCATCACATTTCGTACAGAAAACGGCAACATCAGCGCTGCAACCAACAGCGCCGCCGCCCTCGCAACAGGCGACATCATCCTGTTTTTAGATAACGACGACGAACTAACTCCCGACGCATTAGGCGAAGTCGCCCTATATTTTGCCGCGCATCCAGACACCGATTTTCTCTACTCAGACGACGACAAAATCGACACCAAAGGTCGCAGATTCGCCCCGCAATTCAAACCGGAATGGTCGCCGGAACTGCTGCTTTCCTATATGTATCTCGGTCATTTGTGCGCCGTAAGAAAACACATTTTTGAAGAAATAGGCGGTTTACGGATAGGTTTTGAAGGCTCCCAAGATTACGATTTTGCCTTGAGAGCCACCGAAATTTCTCGCCACGTCGCGCACCTGCCGCTAGTGCTGTATCACTGGCGAACCGCACCCGGTTCTACAGCCATATCTGGGGCCGCGAAACCCGCCAGTTTTTCCGCAGGTCAAAAAGCCATTCAAGACGCACTAAACCGCCGCAAAATTAACGGCAATGTCGCTCAGCACGCATGGGCGATTAAAGAAAATTTGGGGATATTTGCCCAGGATTTCCCGGATAACGGCCCATCAGTAACGGTAATTATTCCTACTAAAAATCAGCTAAAATTGCTGAAAGCCTGTCTGGATTCTCTAGAAACTACAACCTACAAAAATTATCAAGTTGCCGTCATTGACAACGAAAGCGACGATCCGAAAACTCTGGAATACTTAAAGGAATTAAGTTGCCAAGTTTTGCGGATAAAAAATCCTGGGGGCAAGTTTAGTTTTGCAGCCATTAACAACCGCGCTGCCGAACAAGTTGACAGCGAATATGTGTTGTTTTTGAACAACGATACAGAAGTAATTAACCCGCGCTGGCTGAGTCAAATGGTGGGATACGCTCAAATCGCGGGCGTGGGTGCAGTCGGCGCGAGGCTGTTATATCCCGACGGCAGAATTCAGCACGCAGGCGTAATTCACGGGCTGCATCACGGCTTGGCTGGTCACGCTTTTAAGCTGATGGACAAGAATAATCGAGGCTATCTTTCTCAAGCGATGGTAACGCGAAATTACTCTGCGGTAACAGCCGCTTGCACGATTACTCCGCGTCAATTGTTCTTAGAATTGGGCGGTTTTGATGAGGAGAATTTTGCTGTTGCTTACAATGATGCTGATTACGGATACCGGCTGTTAGAACGCGGTTATCGGTGCGTATATTGTCCTGATGCAGAGTTGTTGCACAAAGAGGGAACTTCTAGGGGTTTTACGGACAATCCTCAAGAAGTTGCGGCTTTTAGGCGCAAGTATGCGGGCAAAAATGACAGTTTTTACAGTCCTCACTTGTCTTTAGAAGATGAGTATTTTCATATTCAACCTCGACGAGTTTTTATCAAGGAAAAAGGTTCGGCAACGGATTTTGTAACGGATTTTGTAACGGATGTAACGGATGTAACCGAGAAGGAAGAACGCAAATTTAGTGATTCTGGTTGGTTGGAAGCAGCCAATGGTTTTGTTAATCGTGTCAAAGTTTTGATGTGCAGCAATTCGCTAGATTTCACGGGTGCACCGCTGCATCAGTACGAAATCGCGGTGAAATTGGCGGCTGAGGGTGTGGTTAAGCCGATCGTACTTTGCGTAACAGACGGGCCCCTGCGTCAAGCTTACCAACAGCAGGGAATTGAAGTAATTGTGCGCGACAATCCTCTCGAACACATCTATCAGCGCGATGCTTATGATGAAGCCATCCGCAGTTTTAGCAAAGAAATTGAAAGTTTAAAAGTAGATGCAATTTATGCCAATACTTTAGAAAACTTTTTTGTAGTTGATGCGGCGAGGCAAGTCGGAATTCCTGTGGTGTGGAACGTGCACGAAAGCGAACCTTGGCAAACTTATTTTAACAGGTTTGGTTCGGAGATTGCGGCGAGAGCTTTAGAGTGTTTTCGCTTTCCTTACAAGGTGATTTTTGTGGCGGATGCCACGCGGGACAGGTATTTGCCTCTCAACAGCCACCACAATTTTACAGTGATTCACAACGGCTTAGATTTGAGCAAATTGGAAAATTCGGAGAATTCTGAATTGGCTAGAAAAAGTTTAGGTGTTGCGGCGGAAGATGTGGTAATTTTGCTGCTGGGAACGGTATGCGAACGTAAAGGCCAGCAGGATTTAGTTAAAGCACTTTCACTTTTGCCTGACAAATGGCACAATAAAATTAGGTGTTTTATTGTGGGCGATCGCCCCAGTATTTACAGCAATAAATTAGCCGATTTGGTGGGGGAATTGCCAGCAGAGTTGGGACAAAGGGTGACAGTAGTCCCGGAAACAGGGGAGACGGGAAAATATTACAAAGCGGCTGATATTTTTGTGTGCACTTCTCGCGTCGAAAGTTTCCCAAGAGTGATTTTGGAGGCGATGGCCTGCGATTTGCCAATTGTTACATCGCCGGTTTTTGGGATTAAAGAACAAGTGCGGCCGGGAATTAATGGTTTGTTTTATACTCCCGATCGCCCGGACGAATTAGTTGCAGCTTTGATTAGTTTATTGGAGGATAAATCTTTGCGGCAGCAGTTAGCTGAAAATGCTAAATATGTCTTGGATTCACTTAATACTTTTGAAGAAATGACTCAAGCTTATGCAGATATTTTCTGCGAAGCATATTTCAGCCGTCATTAGTCATTTTACAGTGCCAGCGTCCCCCCCAGTGAAGGGCAGTAACTCACCTCGTAGACTTTTGGCAGGATTTAATATAATTTGCCAAGAATTGCGGAACATATTGAAAATTGAGCCATCAATACTATAAAATAATCAAAAATGAACGATGATAAAATGACCGATCGCCCAAGAGTAGATTATGAAAGGGCCTGGGACAGTTACGCCCAACAGTGGCAAAAAACTAATGCCGAACTTGCCCATATTGGCGACGAATGGATAGGTAAAGCTGCCGGTGCCGCCAACTCCTTAGCCGAATACGAAGCGCTAATAGAACAGCAATTTATTGCACCGTACATCAAAAAAGAACATACGGTTTTAGAAATTGGTATCGGCGGGGGAAAAACCGGTTCGCTGCTGCTGAAATATTGCGATCGACTAATTTGTGCCGACATTTCCAGTCAAATGCTGCAAGCGGCGCGATCGCGCTTGGGAGACGATCGCGTTTCTTACGTCAAACTCGACGGTTTAACATTAGACGGCATCGCTCCAGGTTCAGCCGATGTCTGCTTTTGTTACGATACAATGGTACACGTAGAGCCGGTAGATATATTCAACTACCTGACTCGAATTCCCAAACTGCTGCGGGGCGATCGAATTTGCGTGTTTCACCACACAAATATTTTTAGCGAATTAGGGTGGCAAAAATTCGCCAGCGAGTGGGACAAAAACTTGCTAGGGCACAGAGACGGCACAGCATTTTCAGTTATGACTGATACAATTATGGAAAAATTTCTCCATCATTTAAACTATGAAATCATCCTGAAAAATACATCTTCAGTACCGCGAGATTGTGTCTGGATCTGCAAAGCACCAACCCCCAATGAATAAAATAAAAGCTTTTTAGCCGCCTCAAAATATTTTATTCCAACTAACAACAGACAACAATCAACAGTCAACAGTCAACAGTCAACAGTCAACAGTCAACAGTCAACAGTCAACAGTCAACAGTCAACAGACAACTGACAATGAAAGCATTATTTCTCCATCCCAACTTCCCCGCCCAATACCGCCACATTATCACGGCTTTAGGCGCAGATCCCAAAAATCAAATTGTTTTCGGCACTAAAAACGAGCGCCCAGAGTGGAACATTCCCGGCGTTCGCAAAGCAGCATTTACCCCCAGCCGGGAACCCCACGCGCAGACTCACCAATACGTCCGCCCTTTAGAAAGTGCCGTCATCTACGGACAAGCCGTATTTAGAATGGCAGAACAACTCAAAGCAGACGGTTTCGTACCTGATATTATCTGCGGACATTCCGGTTGGGGGCCGACATTATTTGTCAAAGAAGCTTTTCCAAATACGCCCCTTCTGTGCTATTTCGAGTGGTTTTATCATGCTATTGGTTCCGACGCAGATTTCGACCCAGCGGAACCTTTAACAGTTGACGATATGGCCAGAATTAGAATCAAAAATGCGCCGATTCTGATCGATTTATATTCTTGCGATTGGGGTTTATCACCAACTTATTGGCAGCGATCGCAATTTCCGCCAGAATTACAACAAAAATTATCCACACTCCACGACGGCGTAGATACCGATTACTTCAAACCAGACCCAGGTGCTAAACTAATTTTGCCTAACTTAGACTTGTCTGGCGTTGATGAAATTGTCACCTACGTATCGCGGGGAATGGAACCTTACCGGGGTTTTCCTGAATTCATTGAGTCGATCGCCTATGTACAAGAACGCCGCCCCAACTGTCACGTCGTAATCGTTGGTTCAGAAAGAGTTTGTTACGGTCGTTCTTTACCCAACGGCGAGTCTTACAAAGACTATATGCTCAAAAAAGTACCCCTAGATTTGTCGCGAGTTCACTTTGTCGGCCCCCTACCTTATGGACTGTATCTAAAAGTAATTCAAGCATCCGACGTACACGTTTATTTGACCAGACCTTTTGTGCTATCTTGGTCGATGATTGAATCTCTATCAACCGGATGTTTAGTAATCGGTTCCGACACAGGGCCAGTCAGAGAAGTTATCCGCGACGGAGAAAACGGTTTGCTAGTCGATTACTTCTCGCCGAAACAAGTAGCCGATCGCATTGATGAAGTTTTAGACCATCCTACCCGCATGGCAGACATTCGCATCAAAGCCCGTCAAACCGCCCTAGAACGCTACAGTTTAGCTAAAATGCTGCCACAACATTTACAACTGATCGAGCAAGTAGCAAATCGTTCCATGCCGCCTACAGTTGGTATGGAACCAGAACGGGAATTAGCAGCATCTTTTGCAGTGAGAATTTAGCAATAAAGTTGGTCAGCACTAAACCCCGTTTCACAAGCTCTCCTGTGCGACTACACCGCACAGGAGGGTTCACCAACTAGACGATAAACATCGGAACATCTGGACGTTTTAGTTTCCCAATTAAATATTTTGATAGCAGTCCGTTAATCCCTTCTAGGCTAGTCGCAAACTAGCTTCGAGATCAATAATTTAGGCGTTGCATAATAGCGGGATGATTTTGATTTTTTGTGTGGGATGGGCGTCCCGCCCGTCCCGTGTATTTTCGGGCGTTGCATAATGGAAGTATGAACTGTCCTAAATGTATCCTAAATGTGAATCCGCCGCAAATAGCAATAGCAAGGGAGCATCTCATATTTGTAAAAACACTTCTTCTCCTTCCTTCCTTCTGCCTCTTTCCTTCTGCCTCCTGCCTCAAAACTCCAATTTCTAGCTTGGCTGCAAAAGTGAGAGACTCCCGAAGGCTTTTATCCCTCTCTTAAGCTGTTGTGCATTAATTTGTATGTTGAGGGCGGGCAGGATGCCCAACCCCTACTCCCCACAAGAGGAAAAATTTATTTGACTATGCAATTTAAATGCGGATTAGCTTACTTCATTACCTGTACTTTAGACTAAATAAAGATGAGAACGGTGGCTTTGAGAAGAACTAAAGCCACCGCGCCGGGAGAGAATAAGG
>NZ_JAUBSH010000055.1:0-22122 GCF_036704705.1 Microcoleus sp. K1-B1
ATTACACAATATTTCTACTGAAACCCTTGCCTAGCAAGGAGTCTTTATGTAATTAATTTTGTGTGGTTACTTAAGTAACCAACTCATCTAAATTCCAATATTTTTTATTCTTTAACCACTCGATTACTTCAGTATTTTGTCGAGCTGTTAAATACCCTTTTGACCCTTTATGTCCTAGTTTGATTCCGGCGATGCCTTTGGTTTTAAATTGTTTTTTCCAATAACCAATAAAAAATTTACTTACACCTAATATTTTGCTGATTTCATGGTAGATATTACCTGAAAGCGCCATCCTTACAGCTATTGCTCGTTTTAGTTCTCTTGCATCGATATCGCTTTTAATGAAATCTTCTAATTGGGCTATTTCTTTTTCGATATCTTTTTCTTGCAGTTGTAAGTTATTCATTTTTTTATGGTCACAATCAAGTATTGCATATAATTGTATCATAGTCTTGATAATGATTTAGGATTGCTATAGTCAATGAAAAGATTGCCAAAAGCATAAATGACAATATTCAAAGAGAATTTTCTAGGAGAGTATTGCAAGCAAATTCAGCAGAGATGAAATTTCATACAATAGTCATTGATACAGCTAATTTTTATATTGAACAATTATCTAAGGAGTTTGATGATGTACCAAAAATGTATACAATTCCCCAAGCCGACTGGGCTAAATATTTAGAAGGTATCAATTTTAGGCTACAAAATGAACGAGGAGATGAAGTATCTTTAGTAAGATTTGTAGGTGCTGCTGGAACTGCTAAAATTACGGCTACAATTGCTGCTAAAGCAGGTAGTAAAGCTGTAGCTGCTCTTTCTGCCAAACTAGGAAGTATGATTGAGCCTACCCTTGCCATAGGTTTAATCGCTTGGGATTATTGGGATTATACTCAAGGAGTTAAAGAAGACAAGCCCCGTTTGCGTGAAGATTTAGTCAACTCTTTACATGACATTAAAAAATCTATTTTGAGCGAGCCAGAACATAGTGTAATGTGGGTTGTAACTGAATTAGAGGAAAAAATTAAAAACAATGTTTTGCAGGCGAAATTTCCGGCTTAAAAGTTTAGAAGTGATATGCTTTCTATCTAGATAGCAGTTTTACGCTGCGTCAGGCAAAATAAATCTCCAATTGGAGAAGAGGACTTGCCATGACGCACTGTTATCTCCACATTTAACTAGCGAGGCCCAGCTTCAATAGCAGAATTAGCTATTTGAACAAGCGTTTCCTCTCGCCCATTCTTCATGGTTACTCGGTACAAAACGCCTTGATACTGCCATTCAACTAAGGCCGTGCAGTAAGCACCGCAGCCATTGTAAAAAACTCCTTGTGTTCTGCCAGCTAATTGAATAGTTTTGAATTCACTCCTAAATCCTCTAGGCGGTGCTTGGGCTGGTTCTCCACCTCTTTCTGCTGAGATACTCCCGATATAGCAAGCCGTACTGTTGCAATTAGGTATGTGGCCCATTTCAACACTATAGCCATTTGTTTCTACTCGGTTTTTCAAGTAAATTTTTTGTGAGAATGGAAGCTGACTTGGGAGAAAAATTGGTACTCTCGTCTTACCTTCAATCTGCGATACAATTTCACGAACTGGAAAAGAAATACTCGATCGCGAATTACCATTTTCAGAATTAGCAGACTGAGGGCGAAACCCTTGCACAAAATTCGTCCAGCGCTGAATTTTATTACCAGTAATATCTAAAATAGGAATAGAACGAGTCCTCGATATTGGCCGCCCAGCCTCCCCCTGAGAATATTCGATCGCAGTACGCTCTGGTTTCCCTAAACCATAAGTATTAGCAATATCGCTAGCTAACTGACAGTTGATTCTGAATTGCCCCATATCAATTTTACCATTTCCGGCGCGGTAATACCAAGTTCTACCGCCAGCGTTGGGTATCTCCTGACAGTCCAAATATGTCACCTCAAACATCTTAGCAATATGTACGTCATAGAGGCGCAATTGACCCCCATAAGCAGATTTTGTGGTATTGGTTTCTGACACCGTAAGGGTATAAGTTCCTTCCGCGTGTTGCAATCTCATGGGAACTTGTGTTTGAGCGATCGCCCCTGGTATACCCTGAATTTGGGTTACTGCTCCCCAACTCAAAGTAACAAACCCCAAACTTGTTAGTAATAATTGTTTTGTAACTTTCATTTGTCCCTTAAAAGGTAGAGGATATTTACAGCCTATCTTCAATATAATTTAAAGCCACGTTAATTTGTTCCTCTGTAAGCTCAAACAATCCTCGGATAAACTTAGGCCGATATTGAGCCGTCACATAGTCCATGATGTCGTAGATAGTGATGCGCGTACCTGCGATCGTCAGTCCTCTTTCTGTACGGATGATAGCTGTTTGTTCGTTGGATATAGTTGTCATCTTGATAGCCTCCTAGAAGTTATCTTTATATTACTAGCTGATTCCTCGAAAGTGGATTTTATGATATACTAACTATTAGCAGACAGAGGGCGAAACCCTTGCACAAAATTCGTCTACCGCTGAATTTTATTACCAGTAATATCTAAAATTGGAAGAGAACGAGTCCTGGATATTGACCGCCCAGCCTCCCCCTCAGAATATTCGATCGCACTACGCTCTGGTTTGCCTAAACCATAAGTATTAGCAATATCGCTAGCCAACTGACAGTTTATTCTGAATTGCCCCATATCAATTTTACCCTTTCCGGCGCGGTAATACCAATTTCTACCGCCAGCGTTGGGTATCTATTGATAGTCTGAATATGTCACCTCAAACATCTGGGCAATATGCAGGTCATAGAGCCACAATTGACCCCCATAAGCAGATTTTGTGGTATTGGTTTCTGACACCGTAAGGGTATAAGTTCCTCCGCTCAAGTTCAAGATATCTTCAAGGGAAATACTCAAGACTGGTCGAAAGTCGGCGGCCCGGCGGGCCCGATTAAAGTGATAAATCGACCGGAATTTAGCGGCACTCACCCAACGTTTAAAGAACAAGTGCTCTCTGGCGCTAATTTTGGCACGGGGCCGAATATCACTAAGATCGACGAGATGCAACAACTCCCCTGCTGCAAGCTTTAGGCAACAACGGCATTGGCTATGCGACTTTCGCTCAAGTAGTCAATCAGAGAACGGTGCGCGTTGTTCCCGTCAACGGTGCGACGACGGATGCGGGTAACTATCCTTACAAGCGGCAGTTGTACACGCCTACAAAAATCCTCCTAGCCAAGCAGTTAAGGATTTCTTGGGCTACGCCACTTCTTCGGAAGGACACAAAGCCATGCTGGCAGGAAATTGAGCCTTTGCACACAAAAGTCCGACATTGAGTGAAATAGTCCGCCAGACTTCAGTCTGGCGCTACACAAGCTTGCCCCCGCGCAGGCAGACTTCTTCTTTAACCCACGTAGGTGGGTTTTGTGTGTGTAGGCGCGGTTTCCAGCCGCAGCCAACCCTACAAACCTCAAAATACTATTCATTTGTCATTGCTGAACTGATAGGCTAATATTCGATGTAATTTAAAATTTAAGGTTTTTCTGTGAGCAAAAGTCGCGAACCCGTCGAAAGTTTACTTCTCTACTATTTATTCAAATGGTCAATTGTCAGCCCGATGCTGCACCTGTACTTTCGGGGCCGTATCTATGGTGCAGAAAATGTTCCGACAGAAGGGCCGGTGGTAGTAGTCAGCAATCACGCCAGCGATTTTGACCCGCCGATTTTGTCAAATTGCATGAGGCGGCCAGTCGCATTTATGGCAAAGGAAGAGTTATTTAAAGTTCCTATTTTGAAGCAGGCAATTACGCTTTATGGCGCTTATCCAGTCAAGCGAGAAAGTGCCGATCGCAGTGCAATTCGATCGGGTATCAACTCTTTGGAAAATGGATGGGCGACGGGTGTATTTTTGCAGGGAACTCGCACCCCAGACGGCAGAATTACTGAACCGAAATTAGGGGCAGCGCTGATAGCTGCTAAGGCAAAAGCGCCGCTGTTACCTGTTAGTTTGTGGGGAACTCACGCGATTTCGTCGAAAGGTTCGGGAATGCCGCGTCCGGTGCCGCTGACGGTGCGAATTGGCAAGCTAATTGAAGCGCCCGGTTCCTCGGATCGCGAGGAGTTGCAAGCGTTGACTCAAAGATGTGCAATCGAGATTAATGCCATGCACGATTTGGGTCGCTGATTTGCTTGGAGGATGTTTTGTATAACTTACGAAGAAACCTGGTTTGATAGATAAAAAACATCGTTACAGGTTTGTAGTGAGAACGCAGACAGACTCCTCGTTACAAACCTATTTTATTGCGGTTGTACGATGCCTCTGACATAAGCGACAGCTAAAGGGGAAATTTTTTCTGTAACTGCTGCGATAACTTGGCGCTCAAAGTCAGTCCAAACTCTGGGGCGATCGAACATACAAGGCTGCAAAACCCCCCACAATAAGCCGTCAGCACAAAGGTGAGCGTGAATCAAAGCTCGATGCCCGAACTCTTTTGCCTCAAAATTTTTGTTGACAACTTCAGGATTCGCTGTTTCAACATCCTCAACAAAAATAGACGGTTGAGTTCGCAAAGCTGCTGCAAACAAAGGGTCTTCTTCCCCTAAAGATTCTGGTTCTTTTTTCCATTCTGCGTCCCAAACCTCTGGAATGTTCGAGTTGTGACGCCAGCAGTAAGGTACTCTGCCCGTTTGCGTTTCAGGATTGCGGAGGTAGAGAAAGACCCGATCGCAATTTAACACCTCGCCTAAAGCCGGCACCAAAGCCGAAAAAACAGCATCCGGCGTTTTGCTCTCACTCAAAATTTGCTCTAGAACTTGTGGCAGAATTTGGTCGCTCATTAACTTTAGCTATTGAAGTTCATCTACTGATTTTAAACTACTCGTTCTATTCTCTTCTGTTAGGCATTGGTCATCAGCGTCTTCCCGGTGTCTTAAATCGCTATAGAAGACAAGTTTTAAAACCAGAGGGAATGGGAAAAAATTTAAAACTTGCTCAATGCTTTCCTTTGTTTATTCAATTCTGGCTTGGCTGAAGTTAGCACCCGTATAACCGGTTGTCAGCCAAAGAATAGCCCTAGCGCCGTCACGAACAGCTTTTTGCACCGGTTCGGGGGTTCGCCCAGACGGAACTGCCACAGGCTTAAAGCTAATGCCTCGACTGCCGAGTACGATTTCGCCGATAATCTGAGCTCGCCGCATATGATCGTCAGAAGTGATCAGATACACGCTCTCAATCCCTCTAGCTTTCAATTCATCTACCAGGGTGGTAAAATTTGTTACCGTATCCACCGCTCTGTAGTCTAAGTGCAGGCGATCGGACTCAATTCCCGCTTCTGAAAAGACCCATTCCGCGAACTCAGGATTGCTGCCAGACGACACCCAAATCGGCAATTCAGGATGATCCCGAGCAAAGTTGGCGGCAAACACCTCTCGCTCCGTAGCTCCACCTAGAACTAACAAAGCTTGGGGTCTCTGAAATTCGCTCTTAACCTGCTGATAGCCCAACCAACAGGCCATCAAAAGCCCTACTAGGAACCAAAAACTGCGTGAAGTCTTCAAAGGCTTGTAACGCTGCGTGTTTGAATTGATTTTTAACCACATCTAAACCTATAAAAATTTTATGTAACTCACAAAGGAACCATAACAAAAAATACCGCACGTATAGCCCACTAACAGGAATTAAAAATTAAAAATTAAAAAAGGGTCGGGGGATCATAGGATTTTAGATTTTAGATTTTAGATTTTAGATTGACTCTACGCTTATGTTGGGGGCTTAAACGGGGGATTTTAGATTTTAGATTTCAGATGCACTCTAGAGAGAGAGGTTCTGCGTAAGTCCTCGTCTTCCAGCAAGTATTCGTCTGTGGGCGAATTCGTTAGCGGATATGCAAAAAAGAGGGGCCAAACTTAAGCTTTCCCCTCCTGATTTTAATTTTTCTTGATTTTTAACGGGACTGGCCGGGTTCGAACCGGCGACCTAGCGCTTCAGATTTGTGTGAGTTTCCCCACTCTCTGGACTATACCTTCACCATATGCTTGCAGCTTTTAGGTGGTGACCGTCTAGTCTCTAAACCTTCCTGATTTCAATATAGGCGATTGTTTAATCGCCTTGAACTCAGGCTTGGCTTGGTATTGCCTTAGAGTCATAGGAACCCACGAACTCTTTAGGTTTCACCAAATTTGACCACATTCACTCCTAGAGTTTCCTCGCAGGGTGCCCGATTCTTCAGGAGGCGCTTGCTCTATCCATCTGAGCCACAGCCCCAGTTGCTAAACCGTTTTGATTATAGCAGTTAATGTCGATTTTGAATTTTTTATTTTGGATGATTAGCGATCGCCAGTTGCCAGTTTCGCAGCGATGCGGGCCAAGTTTTCTGCTGCGGTGAGTTTACCAGCACCGTAACAGGCGCGCTGTCTCCATGCGGTAACGGGGAGATGTCCGGGGGGAGCATCTTCGTTGAAGGAGAGCTCGCTGTAATATTTCCAATTTTCCTTGACTCGCCAGCCGACTCGATCGCAAAATTCAGTATAATTTGCCTCGGTACTTTCCCAAATCTGCTGCTGCACGCTCAACCCGAACCGCCCGCTGCTGTATTGTTGCCAAAGTTGGTCGATCGTGCGAAGGTCTGTAGGAGGAAAACTGTCAATATCGGCTGCACTCAGCCAGCCTTCGTCTTCCCTGACAGCGATTTGCAGCAAGATTTCCCAAGTGTGTTCATCAGCTTTGCGCCATTTTCCAGTTTCTAATAGCTTTGTCAGTTGTCGATAGTCCATCCCCACTTCCGAGATAGCCGGAGTTGACTCAGTTATGGCGCCGATTTTGTCTTCTAGTCGCAGTAGAGTGCTGACAATCAATTCGGGATTTAGTTGTTCGAGGCGGTACAGAACCCATTCTAACTGAGATTGAAGGTATGTGCGGGCGATCGCACCTTGCTGCAATTCCCCATGCAACTCATCAAATTTAGCTGACCAATTTTGTTGAGTGCGGGCCAATTCCCACATTTGTTTTGCCCACTGCAATCTAACTTGTTCTTTTTTTAAATAAGTTTTGGAAGGCTTAGCACGTTGCGGGTAGGGACTCAAATCCCAGCCGCAAATCGAGCAAAACTCTGCTTTTTCTTCTATGTATTCAGCGCCGCACACTGGACAGTTAGACATATTGCCATAAATTCGGTTGCCAAGTAATTATCTGACATAGGGTAAATTAACCATAATTCGATTAGGTACACACTTTGCAACCTACAATTACAGTTTATCTGTACTAATGTTCGCTTTTCGCACCCCAAAGTTAGAGTTAATTAACCGCTCTAACAAGGCAAGCGAATAGTAAACAAACTGCCTTTGCCCAACTCTGATTTTACCTCGATCGTGCCTCGGTGAGCTTCGACAATTTGCCTACAGAGGTGTAGTCCCAAACCTGTACTGGACTTCTTATGAGTTCCCGAGCTAAACCTTTCAAATAACTTTGCTTGTTCGGTGGGAGAAATGCCGGCACCGGTGTCTTTGATGTCTATGATTACCCATGCCAGCGGTTGGTTTTTGAAGCTAGTATAAGCAGGGGAATTAGCAGCTTTTAAGCTGACCTCTATTGAGCCGTTGTCGGTGAATTTAATTGCATTTCCGATTAAATTTGTCATCAAGCGGTGCAGTTCCAGACGATCGCCCGGATACTTTGCAATCGGTGCACTTTCTGCACTTTCTGTCAAGTCTAAATTTACCGACAAACCTTTAGCATCCGCTAGGGGAGCTAGTTCTTCAGCTACCTCAGTAATAAGCTGGCGCAAGTCCACGGCAGCGAAACTTAGGGATTTGCGGCCTGCTTCGTAGCGGTATACTTCCAGCAGCATATTTACCATCGCGATCAGGTTTTTGTTGCTGCGAACCATCGTCCCGAAAGCGTCGCGCATGGGAAGGGAAATTTCTCCCAAAGCTCCCTGCTGCATTAAAGTTAGCATTCGATCGGCTGCTACGAGGGGCGTCCGCAAGTCGTGAGCGAGTCGGGAGACAAAATCTTCGCGCTGGAGGGCGATCGAATTGCGCTCATCTACGCTGTGTTTAAGCCGCAGGAGCGATCGTACCCTCGCCAGCAGTTCATCCATTTCGACTGGTTTGCGGATGAAATCGTCTGCTCCCATGTCCAATCCCTGCACTACGCTCGCACTGTCGTGAGCAGTGATCAGCAAAATAGGCATAAAGGGCAATTCCTTATTTTCTCGGATGCGTTTAGTGACTTCGTAACCATCCATTCCCGGCATCATCACGTCTAGCAGTACCAAATCCGGGGCTGACTTGTCAATTTGACTCAAGGCAGAAAAGCCGTTTTCGGCCGTGCTAATTTCGTAACCTTCTTCTTCGAGGATTGTTTGAACCAACAAAACATTATCTGGTGCGTCGTCTACCACCAGAATGCGATCAGCTTTTGTGGCATTCGGAACAGATAAATAACTCATTTAATTGTTAGCCTGGAAATAAATTCTAAACTTTAATATGGCATCCGATTTATGATTTCACATTTTTACACTTGTTAACTCTGTCATAAGGAATATCTCACAACTTTATCAAATCTTTTTACTTTTGAGCACTCGGATGTAATATAATCTACTACTTGGTTGTCATCGTATGCACACCGTCCCAATCGTCCGGCGGGGATACTTCCAAATAGCTCAGGGATCGGTCGAGGTGAACTTCCACAGGTCGATCGCTGGGTCGCATTGCTAAAGCTGCTTCAAAATAACTAATAGCTTTCTGAAAATTTCTAGCAATATAAGCATCCCTACCGTTACTGTAAAGTTCCAAAAACCGAAGGGTTTCCCCATCAATGGGTTCAGAACTATTTTGCAGCAACTCGTAAATACCCACTGGCTGATTTTGGCCCTTAACCCGCACCTTGTCTAACTCTCGCACCCAAATCCCTTCGCGGCACAAACTGTATGTAAATTCGCTCAAAATTATATCGCAACCGTACTCCTTCGTAAGCTGTTCCAATCGCGCACTCAAATTCACCGCATCGCCGATTACCGTGTAATCCATTCGCTTTTGAGAACCAATATTTCCCGAAACCACCTCTCCGGAACTAATCCCAATTCCGAAGCGAAACGGATCTGCACCGGGCCGAGAATCATTAAACTCTTTCAAGCGCCGGCGCATATCTAAAGCCGACTGAACCGCCATCCAACCGTGACTTTCCGGGGGATTCAGCGGCAGCGGCGCGCCGAAAACCGCCATTAAAGCATCGCCGATAAACTTGTCTAAAGTGCCTTCGTAGTGGAAAACGGCCTCCACCATCGTCTCAAAATATTCGTTCAGCAGGGATACCACCTGGGACGCTCCCAGATTTTCGGTCAGCGTGGTGTAGCCGCGAATGTCGGAAAATAAAATAGTCACTTCTTTGCGTTCGCCCACCATCAGGGCGCCTTCACCCAAGGCCATCACTTTATCTACGACTCCAGGAGTCAGGTAGCGGTACATCGTATTTTTCATCCGCTTTTCGCGGCTGATATCTTCGAGTACCACTAAACCGCCGCGCACGCCGCCCTCTGGATTGATCAGCGGGTTGACAGTCAAATTTAAACTACGTTCAATTACTTTAATTCGAGAGGCGGGGATGGGCAGCGGACAATAAGGGTGATACAGGGCAGAATTTCGCAGCGCAAATAGAGATTGGGCATTAGCTAATTCTGCCAGCGCTACTTCCTCAGTCCACGCGCGGTTTTCGCCCCAAGCGTAATATAAATTAGGGTCAGTTCGATCGGGCACGGCCAAAATATAACTTTCTTCTTCTGGTTGTTCTTCTTTTTGTTGGGAATTTAGCGTTTTTTCTACCAACAGTCCCACAGTTAAACTTTGTTCTGGAACGTAATGTCGGGCAGCATTTTTGAGACTGTCTTCTAGTCGAAATTGCAAATTGTCGATCGGCACAACTTCCCAAACATAGCGATTCACCAGTTTATCTTCCCAAATCTGGGGATTGTGTTTGCTTTTAGCTTGATTTACCGGACAGCCCAACAATTCTAGGGCTGCTTCATTGATAGTCACAACTCGCCCCTTCAAATCCGTGGAAATCACTGCATCAGAAAGACTTTGCAGCATATCTTTTTGATACTGCTTTTCCACCATCACGTTCTGAAACAGTTGAGAATTTTGCAACGCCATTCCCGCTTGGGAATTAAACGCTCGCAAAAACTCTTCGTCGGAAGGGGTGAAAGTACCTTGGTTTTTATTAATTAGCTGAGTTACCCCGATCAGCTCACCTTTAGCGTTATGCACCGGCATACACAAGACAGTCCGAGTGCGGTATCCCGTTTGCTGGTCTGTAGAGGGGTCAAAGCGGGGATCGTCGTAAGCATCTGTAATATTTAGAGGTTGACCAGTCGAAGCCACGTAGCCAGCAATTCCCCTATTCGCCGGAAGGCGGACTTCCATCATCGTTGTGCCGTCAGCCTTAGCTAATTTTGTCCAAAGTTCGTTGGTTTCCCGATTTAACAAAAATAGCGTGCTGCGATCGGCTTGCATCAAGTCGCGAGCTTGATCCATCACAGAGCGCAAAGTTGTTTCCAAGTCAAGACTTTGACCCAAAGTCGTGGTGGCTCTCAACAGTGCGGCAACCCCTCGCTGGTTGCGGGCGACAACGTAGAAAGACTGACAGCTTTCGAGAATAATCCCGATCGAATCTGCAAAAGCCTGGAACTGTTGTTCGTCTTCCTCGCTAAAGGAGACTTTGCCAGCTTTATTTAACAGTCTGACCACCGCTACGGGTTCCTCTTGGCTCTTGCTGCTAAAAATTGGCATACAGAGCATGGTCTCGATCTGGTAGCCCGGTGGTTCGTCTACTTCGGTATTAAAATACTCGTGCGATCGAGCTTCGGCGACATTGATCGATTTTCCGGTTGTTGCTACGTAGCCTAAAATGCCTGCATCCATAGGCAAGCGCACTTCTACATCCTCGCCCGTAAGTGGATCGAGTGTTTTGTGCCACAGTTGATTTTTGTTGGAGTCAACCAAAAAAATTGTTGTCCGGTCTGCTTGCAAAATTTGACCAATTTTGACAGTGAAGGCATCTAAAAGTTGTTCTAAGAGACTTTCGAGTGCTTCATTGTTAATCAGGTCCATCGCCCGGATAAATTGCTGAAATTCAGCCGTGATAAAGTCCAGCAGGCACACTAATTCAGGAACTGGCAGGCTCTTAACACGGGAGGTCAATGCCCCCATAAAATTGACTTGAGTCAGTGTAGCCAGAACGCTACCAGTATTGGAGAAGGTCATGATTAACTGCTTGCTCAGAGGGGTAGACTGACCGCAGGTCGATCTGCGCGAGATTCGGCGGCGGTGCAAACTCTTGAATTTGTTTGCCAGCGCATCGGCACTCGCTTGTCGCTTTGATGAATCGTGAGTTCAAAAGTGGCGTACGCAACTTCAGTTTGCTTGTTATGTATGTTTGATCGATCTTTTTTACAACCTCGATACTGATGAGGGTTCGTCACTTCAAGCTGAACTTGAGTTCGCAAAACTGCTAGCCTGAAAATTAGGTGACAGGCTTTAGTTTGATCGAGAGTGCAATGTGGATTTGACGCTCTGTGCTCGGCCCCAGCGCGCGGTGTGACTGTTTTAGCGCACTCGGCGACTGTATCCGGTCAGGTAAAGGGCGCTATGAAAGCAGCGCGCAAGGCATTCCTACAGAGCTTACTCATAGTTTAATGGTAAACGCAACAGCAGGATAGGGACGGTAATTTATGCAGCAAAAAAGTTCGATCGGTCTTTGAAAACATCCCTCTTCAATACCAACTGACGATCGAACAGCGAAGCTAAGCTGGCGGTGATGTTTAAAGGTGCTACCGATCCTGACATTTAGGCCGCTCTGGGCACAGACTGGGCAAACACCACTGATTGATAGTAGCGCTGCAGTTGTGCGGCGGCGGCTGCCCAACCCCAGCGTTCGGCTTCTCGGCGAGCGTTATGGCGCAGGGTTTCCCGTTCTTCGGGATTCGCAAACAGACGCTTAGTGGCTGCGAGTGCTCCTTCTTCGTCGGCTGGGTCAAATAAATATCCGTTAACACCGTCGGTGACGATATCGGGAATTCCGCCACTGCGCGCCGCCACTACGGGCGTCCCTGCAGCCATTGCTTCTAGGAGCACTAAGCCCAGGGTTTCGGTGCGGGAGGGAAAAATGAAGGCGTCGGCAGATGCGTAAGCTCTTGCGAGTTCTTGCCCCTTGAGGTAGCCGACAAAATTGGTGGGTGTGCCGGCAAAATATTGTTCAAGGGTTTGCCGATGCGGGCCGTCTCCCACTAAGGCGAGGCGGGCATCGGGAATTGCTGCGAGGACTGGTTTGATGCGTTCGATTTCTTTTTCTGCACCGAGGCGGCCGACGTACAGCAGCAGGGGACTGTCTGGGTTATTTTCAGAAAGGCGCGATCGCATTTCTCGACTTGCCAATTCCGGGACAAACATTTCAGTATCTACGCCCCGCTGCCATAAATCTACCCGATCGATCCCGTGGTTTCTGAGTTCTTCCACCATTGCTGTAGAAGTACACAGATTCAATTCTGCTTGGTTGTGAGCACCTTTGAGCAATTCCCACAATAAAGGTTCGAGGACTCCAAAACCGTAATGGTGCAAATATTTCGGCAAATGCGTGTGGTAAGAAGCCAAAATCGGAATGTTGAACTTTTTCCCGTAATATATACCGCCCAATCCCAAAATAGCGGGATTGACAACATGAATAATATCCGGTTTAAACTGCTCTAATTGGCGACCGACAGCGGGAGAAGGAAGTGCCATTTTCAATTCCGGGTACATCGGCAAAGGCAAGCCCTCCACACCGTAAACTCGGGCGCCTTTGTATTCTTTAATCCCGTAATCTGGAGAAAATATCAGAACTTGTTCGCCCGATCGCTGCAAGTGATCTACAGTGTGAATCAGGCGCGTCACAATGCCGTCTATTTTCGGCAAAAATGTTTCAGTGAAAAGAGCAATTTTCATAGTAAGTTACTTAGGGAGCCGATAATCCTAGCCTCTGGAAGATGTCGGGGTCGATGACAGGATACACTGTCTCACAAGGAGTCAGTAATTGCGTGCTATCGCCTCCGTTATATTGACGCTGTTGCTGCACGAATTGGGAAATATCCTCAATTTTAACAATCCATTCTCGCGCGTAACTAGCTAAAACATTGCCGCGCAAACCGAGTTGAATTGCCCGCCGATCCATTTTCGATCCATTTGGGTGATGATCCGGGTCCCATTGCAGCCGTACCGCCGAATTTTTAACAGCTTGTTGCCATTCTTGTTCGCTTCCATATACTGCTGCAACGAAATTAGAATGGACAGCCGATGCTAAAATTTCGTCCCACGCCGAGCGCTTTAGCCAAATAGCAAGAATTACTTCTTGTCCGGGTTTTGTTCCCCATTCCGATCGATACATCATCCATAGAAAATTGGGCTTAATCCAACTCATACGATTCAGCCTGAATTCCCCACCGAAATAACCATTTTTCGCTGCAAAATGACCGATCGCCGGACGGTAGGCTTGGTACACTACCACCGTATTTTCATCAAATTGTGCCAGAATGTGACGACCGCTTTTCGGCCATTTACTTGCCTGGTTTAAGTAGGGTTCTGTTAGTAGCTTCACCACAACTAATTACTCTCGTGATGTTTCTGGGGGCAACATACAAACTCCGTGAATTCCTATCCCTACAATTATCCCGCCTAAAAGCAATCCCACACCTTCGGCAAAGCAATTAATTCTGTGAATTTCCTGTGCTGTTCTGGCAATTAATATTTCTGTTCCAGAGGCAGATGGGGCTTCGCTGTGGAATTTTTTAATTAACCGCAGAGGACACAGAGGACACAGAGCAAAAGAGAAAAAAGAGAGATCATCTTAATATACAGCAAACTCCATTCAGAACTTGCGAACCCTTCTGCTCTCTTCCCTTATTTTCTCTTACTTCGCGCCCTTCGCGCCTTCGCGGTTCGTTAAACAGCTCTTTCCCCCCAGGTAGAGGCCAGAACTTACTTCCAAGAAACCTTCGGCAAAATCTGGTTTTTATCGACACGGTGCTGATATTTTGTAGCAAAATTCAGCAGAGAATCGAGCAGGGAATCTGAGAGATAGTGCGGTTGCAAACCGAGGTCTAGCAAATTGGTGTTTTTGGCATTGAAATAATGTTCTTCTTTCTCGACTCTGGGATTTTCGATGTTGTTGATTTCTACTTTTAATCCCATTGCCATGCCTGCTTTTTGCACCAAGGAGGCTAAATCGCCGACGCTGAATTGTTCGGTGAATTGGTTGAAGACGCGGAATTGTCCGGCTTCGGCGGGGTTGGCGATCGCCAATTCCACGCACCGCACGGTATCCCGAATGTCTAAGAAGCTGCGGGTTTGTCCGCCAGTGCCGTAAACCGTCAAAGGATGACCGATCGCAGCTTGGATGCAAAATCTGTTCAAAGCTGTACCGAATACTCCGTCGTAGTCCAAACGGTTGATCAACAGTTCATCCATGCCGGTTTCATCTGTGAGGACGCCGTAGACTACGCCCTGATTTAAGTCGGTGGCTCTTAAACCCCAGATTTTGCAAGCAAAATGGATGTTGTGGGAGTCGTGGACTTTTGACAGGTGGTAGAAACTGCCTGGTTGTTTGGGATAGGGTAGTGTATCCTTGCGGCCGTTGTGTTCGATCGTAATGTAGCCTTCTTCAATGTCAATATTCGGCGTGCCGTATTCGCCCATTGTCCCCAATTTCACTAGGTGACAATCGGGGAAGTCTTCGCGGATGGCGTACAGCAGGTTGAGTGTCCCGACGACGTTATTGACTTGGGTGAGGACTGCGTGTTCGCGATCGATCATTGAGAAAGGTGCCGAACGCTGTTCGCCGAAATGGACGATCGCCTCTGGTGCAAATTTTCTCATGCTTTTGCTGAGAAAATCGTAGTTGGTGATGTCACCGACGAACAAGTCGATCGACTTGCCCGTTAAATCTTGCCATCGCTGGAGTCGTTGCTGAATCGGTGCGATGGGAGTGAGGGTGTCGCTGCACAGTTCCAGATCCCAGTGCCGCCTCACGAAGCTGTCGAGGATGCCAACTTCGTAACCTTTGTTAGAAAGGTAGAGTGCGGTTGCCCAACCGCAATAGCCATCGCCACCAATAACCAGGACTTTCATAAATCAACGGTGAATCTTGCTTGCCAATACTGGGTTAATGTACCAGGTATTGGTGCATTCTGAACCTTTAATCAAGCGTGTTCGCCCAGGAAGGACTCTGTTTTTTTGGATTAAACCGGAATTTCGTCGGCGAAACTGGCCCGGCGGGTGAATTCAAAGGGGCCGGCCTGGGCTCCCCAGACGTGGGCGTCGGTTTCGGGGTCACGTCCGCGATCGTGGCTAATAAATTTGTCTTGGTCAATCTCGAATTCGCTGTCTAGATAGGTTTTTTTGCCCTTTCTGACCACCATGCAGCCTTTTCCTGGTTCAACAAACCCTTTGAAGCTGTTGCCCGTCCACTGCGTAATAAAGGTGCAGCCAGGAAGCAGTGTCAGTTGTGCTGTTTTGATTTCTTGCAGCCGTTGCGGGTCGCGGGAAGCGCCGTAGAATTGTTCTTCGTTTTCTATGGCATAATTTTCGATGTCAATTCGATCGCCCACCGCGACTAATTTCAAAACTCGGACTCGGTACGGTACATTCAGTTCAATATCGTAGGCTTGTTCTAGGTACAAGCTGAGTCCATCCAGAACTTCGACGGGCAAAGGTCTCATGCAGACGCGGATGTGGGCGAAGAAGGGCGGGTTTTCAAACGCTTGGGCTTGGTTGCTGAAGTCGGCGGCCATCCAGCGGCCGAGGGTGACGATATCGGTGGAATGAGTCATTTCGATTTTAGATTTGGGATTTTAGATTTTAGATTGAGGGAGTAGAAATTATTTTAGGGGAAATTCAGGTGCGATCGGGCTTTAGAGTCCTGACTTCTTTAAAAAGTCCGGGATTTGGGTATCCTGTTTTTTTCAGGTAGCCTTACTTATCGGGAAATCATGAAACTACAACCAGTCGAATCCAGCATGATAAAAGCTGTGGGTTATGATGAAACAACTTCTACTCTGGAGGTTGTGTTCAATAGTGGCAAAACTTATCTATATTTTGAAGTGCCGAATAATGTCTATTTAGAACTGATGGACTCTGATTCCAAAGGGAGTTATATGAGAGATTGTGTTATTGACTGCTATCCGTACCAACAGGTGAAGAAACGGCGGCGGTAAGTACGGTATTAATCTAGGCGTTTTGAATATCTAATCGTGATTTTTGCGATCGACGAACTCTCACCCAAATTTTTTGATTGTGGAGGTGAGAGGAACAATTGGAATTGCTGAATACTCACCCTTTGTTTACCACTCGGTGTCCCCAATGCGATCGTCCGTTTCCCAATTACCAATTCCCAATTACCAAAATCCCCCCGTCCATTTTTAATCCAATTCTAGTTTCATATTGTCATCAATATTTTAGTCTATCTCTGGCTCAATTTATACCAATTACTTGACAGGAATCTCTATTACAAAAATTGTCCCGCGGTTGACTGTCGAATCACAGGTTAATTTACCCCCATGTTTTTTGATAATAGCATAGCTTACAGATAAACCCAAACCTGTACCGCTACCCACAGGTTTAGTTGTAAAAAATGGCTCGAATATGCGTTTTTGAATATGGGTAGGAATCCCACTACCATTATCAGCTATCGCAACTCTTACCCACTCTTTTTCTATGACTTCAGTCTGAATCTTAATCCAAGGATTTTTATTGGTTTTACTAACTTGTTTGAGAGCATCCAAAGCATTACTAATAATACTGATAAATACCTGATTCATCTCACTCGCATAACAGGTGACATGAGGGAGGTTGCCATACTTTTTAATCACTTGTACCTTGGATTGATTATAACTTTCTTGGAAGCGGTTTTGTAAAATTAGTAAAGTGCTTTCAATTCCGGTGTGTAAATCTACCGCTTTCATGTCGGATTCATCTAAGCGCGAAAAATTACGTAAACTCAGGACAATTTGCTTTATCCGTTCGCTACCTGCTTTCATTGATTGCAGAATTTTACATAAATCTTCTCCGATGAATTCAAGCTCAATTTCCTCAACTTTTGCTTGAATTACTGAATTTTTTTCAGGATATTCTTGGTGATAAAGCTCCAGCAACATCAGCAAATCTTTAACATAATTTTCTGTAGGCTGAAGATTACTATGAATAAAAGTAATTGGATTGTTAATTTCGTGTGCTATCCCCGCTACGAGTTGACCGACGGCTGACATTTTTTCGCTCTGAATTAGTTGTGCTTGGGTTTGTTGTAAATTTTTCAATGTTTGCTCTAAATCAAAAGCTTTTTGGCTTAACTCTTCTGTTTTTCGCTCTACTTCCGCTTCCAAAGTTTGAGAGTAGTTCTCTACTTGTTGATACAAACGGGCGTTTTCAATGGATATAGCGGCT
Source organism: Microcoleus sp. K1-B1 (assembly GCF_036704705.1). NCBI lineage: Bacteria > Bacillati > Cyanobacteriota > Cyanophyceae > Oscillatoriales > Microcoleaceae > Microcoleus > Microcoleus sp. K1-B1. The sequence goes on from NZ_JAUBSH010000055.1 coordinate 17,436, forward strand.
TGAGCACTAAGAATTTGAAGGGTTTCAATGCGATCGCTTGTAAACGCTCCCATTGTAAGATTATTTTCTAAATACAAAATCGCGATTAATTTTCCCTGCTTGCTAATCGGAATACATAAAGCTGATTTAGGCTGCTGGGTGATGATGTAGCGATCGCCTGCAAATTGAGTGGAAGCACTCAAGTTATCAAAAACCGCCGTTGTTTGACTTCTGGCTACAGAATAAATAAACTTTTGGGGTAATTCTTGACATTCAGCTAAAGGAATATGCCTCTTTTCTGTATGGTTGTGATCCGCTTTCGCCACTACTAACCATTTTCCCTCTTGATCGAGCACTAAAATTCCGGTTTGCGCTCCGGCATGGGCGATCGCAATTTGCATCAAAGTCGCTAATAGTTTCTCTAATTCAATTTCCTGTGAAATAGCTTGTGCTGCTTTCATCACCGCCGGAAAATCCAACCATAAATTCTGGCTGGTGCTGTTACTGGTGCTAGTCAAGCTTCTCATTAGCGTTGGAGAGATTGTTCCCTCAGATATGATAGCTCGTTTAGTTGGTTGGAGAATAGCTCCTAGCAGTTGGGGATAGTGTTTTTCTAAATAAGCAACTTTCGCCTTCGCGCCCCATCGAGTGTAACAGTAGTATGCTTCCTGCATATACCCAGCAGCAACTTTTTCTTTCCCCCAATTCAGATAAAATTTACCTGCTAGCTCATTAGCTAACGCTTCTTCTTGGATATATTGGTTTTCTTTTGCTCCGGCAATTGCGCGATCGTACAAATCTCCTGCTTCATAATTCTTGCCTAAAACTCGGCATTTTTCTGCTTCTACTAAGTTAACTTTATGTTGGTGATTCATCGGTGCATGGTGCGCCCATTCCGCCAGTGTAATTTGATGGGTTTCTACCTCCTCAAGAGTGTTAGCTTGCTCAATCTCTGACTGGGTAGAGTAAAATGTCAAGTAGGTTAAGCCGGCATAGAAATGGAAAACAGGAGTATGAACTTGTCCTCCTGTGGCGATCGAAGAGCGGTTAGCTTGGACAATGTAATCTAGGGCGTTAGTGAAGTTACCAAAAAGATAGGCCAGCATTAATTTGTAGGCATAAACAAAACCTAGCGCATTAACATCATTATCCTGATGGTACTTAGTAATCATCAAACCTTCATCGTATGCAGTGCCGTTTAATAAATCCGGTTGATTAATAATTGACCTCAAGTTCTGCACAGTTTGTTGTTGCATCTTTAGATAAGCCAGAGCAGAATATTGCTTCAGACTCGCTAAGACAAGACAGTAATTTTCGCTTTCTGGTTCCCAATCATCCAGCTCTAATCCAGCGAATAACTGAGCATAAAAATAATTTAATATGCTGTAGCCAGCATAGAGGAAATCACCGATTTCCATGCCAGCTATAAAAGCCTCTTTGGCCATTGGAATTGTAGCCCTTATTGCTTCTCGACGATGCTGAATAAAAGCAACAAACCACGCTAAGGTTACACACTTAAACTCACGTACATTAAACCGATCGAGTAAGCTCAGAGCTACTCGCCCAAAACTATACCCCCTTTCTACCTCTCCCAAAAAAGTAGACAGTACCATACCATAAGTTACATATCCCATGGTTGATGCGGGCGCATTTCCAAATTGAAGTGATAGGCTCACCATTGTGCAGCCAAGCACAGGCAGCAAGGCCGGACTTGCTTGCAGAATGGGCGCAAACAACATTGTTAATAGTTGAATTGATGCAATTGTCCGAGGCTCGCTCATTATAGGCAGGTGAATCAGTTCCTCCATCTGTTTGCCTTCGAGCTGCTTGGTAAGGGTTTGTAGCGCGGTGTTAGTAAAAGCTTCATCAGGTTCAGAGGGCAGTTCAATCCCCAATTGTGCTAGAGCGACTCTACCTACAGTGATCGCTTCTAATATCTGAGTCTTTGCTGTCAGTGCGTTAATTTGAATCTCAAATATTTTGACTTTATCTAGTATTGTTTTGGCCGATAGCAAAACCATATCTACCATTTTTTCCATATTATCAAAATCAGCATTTAAGTAGGCAGTTTCCGCCGCAGCTACATACAGATTGAGGGTTAATTCATACTGAGTTTGCCAACAGTCTGGGGTTAGCAATTCAATCCCTATTTGCACAAAACTTCTGGCGGCTGAATAGGCTGTAGAATTTCTGGCTTTCTGTCCGCCTGCTAAGTTAAGTCTGGCTAAAGCTTCTCGTTCTTCAGGTTGAGTAATTAACCCACTTCCTACATTTAAATGCCCGACAATCTCAAATAGATTTTCTTCCTTTTCTATCTCTGATAAGTTTTGTTGGAGCAGTTGACCAATTTTGAGATGAGTAGCCTGTTTTTGGTCTGAGGGAATCAGAGAATAGGCAGCTTGTTGAACCCGATCGTGCAAAAATCTGTATCTAGCATTTTGTTTATTAGCATTTTTATTTTCTAGGCTGAAGTTATTATTTCCTTCTACCTGATAAAACTTATAAACATTACTAATCGGTAAAATCAAACCCTCCTGCAATGCTCTCCATAACACAGTGGCTGTCTCTGTTTCCGATAGTTCTGAAACTATTGCCAAAGTATGCAAATCGAACTGCGCTCCAATACAAGCAGCCAACTTTAAGACATCCTGAGTTGGAATTGGTAATTTCTGCAATTGCCACGCCATGAATTCAACAACATCATCAGTAATTGCCAAGGCGTTGATTTGGGAAATATCGCACTGCCAATGCTGGATATCCCAATTAAAGGTAATTAACTTGTCATCGTGTAAAGCTTTGAGGAACTGAGTTGCAAAGAAAGGATTTCCCTTGGTTTTTTGATAGACTAATTTTGTCAAAGGCTGGGCAAGAGATAGTTCGCAATTTAGCGTATCTGCTACCAATTGATTAATATCCGATTCTCTTAACGGTGGTAATGTAATTGTATTTACCGTTGCCCCAGTTTTGAGCAGTTCATCTATGGTTAAGATAAATGGATGTACTGGTGACACTTCATTATCTCGATAAGCACCTAATATCAATAGATATCCTGTATCTTGTTGCCTCAATAATGAGAGCAAACTCAGTGATGCAGAATCAGCCCATTGCCAGTCATCTAAAAAGATCACTAAGGGATGTTCTTTACTGCTAAAGACTTTGACAAATTTTTGAAATAATAAATTAAAGCGATTTTGGGCTGCTGTTCCTGATAATTCTATGGCTGGTGGCTGTTTACCGATGATGTTTTCTAACTCAGGAATTACATCAATTAATACTTGCCCGTTTTCTCCCACTGCTGCGAGAATATTGGTTTTCCATGTTTGCAATTGCTCTTCTGATTCTGATAATAGTTGCCCTATTAAATCGCAAAAAGCTTGTACGAATGCTAAAAAGGGAATATTCCGTTGAAATTGGTCATATTTCCCTTTAATAAAATAGCCGCGTTGCCGGACAATGGGTTTATGCACTTCATTTACCACTGCGGTTTTCCCAATGCCAGAAAAACCCGCTACTAGCATCATTTCTGTTGTGCCATTGGCGACGCGATCGAAGGAATTTAATAGTTGATTGACTTCGGCTTCTCTTCCGTAGAGTTTTTCGGGAATTAGGAAGCGATCGCTAATATCTCGCTTTCCTATCTCAAAAGGTTCTATTGTGCCTGTAGTTTGTAGTTTAGCTAGACAGATTTCTAAATCGTGCTTAATTCCCAAGGCACTCTGATAACGATTTTCGGCATTTTTTGCGATCAGCTTACTGACAATTTCTGACAAAACTAGCGGAATTTCTGAATGAATTTGATGGATGGGTATTGGCTGTTTCGCGAGGTGACAATGTACCAATTCCATTGCATCTTCCGATCTAAATGGTAATGTTCCCGTCAATAACTTATAAAATGTCATTCCCAGAGAATAAAAGTCACTACGATAATCTATGCCTCGATTCATTCGACCAGTTTGTTCAGGAGAAAGATAGGCTAAGGTGCCTTCTAAATCATTAGTATTCTGAATCTCTTGGGTTTCTCTTGGTAGGAGAGAAGCAATACTAAAATCAATTAATTGGATTTTTTTTGTTGCGGTATCGATCAGAATATTAGCAGGTTTTATGTCTTTGTGGATGACTCGATTTTGGTATAAATAATGCAGAAAATCTGTTATTTGAATAGATATACTGAGAAATTCACCTAAAGGTAAATATTGATATGGGGGATTTTCATCCGTGGCTGTTTGGAGATAGTCAGATAGGGAAATTCCACCAAAGTCTTCCATGACTAAGGCATAGCCATTGCCATATAATTCTAGGGTTAAGGGTTTGACAATACTAGGAAAGTGGAGATTTTTTGCAATGGTATATTGGTTGCGGAATTGAACGAGTTCGTTAAAGTTAGGGTATTCATTTCGTAGTAATTTGATGACTACGGGTTGTTGGTCACTGGTACGGATGCCTCGATAGACAAGGGTGCGCGTACCTGTGTATAATTGCTCTGTGATTTGATAATCGGGTAAGTTGGCGATCTCATTCATAATTTGTTAAGCTAATCTTAAGTTATTTTGTATAGCTGTCCAAGTAGCAGGATTTACTTGTTTGGGATAATTTTCTAAAGAAGCTCGATCGTCGCTAATTACTTGTCAAATATTACTTGTCAAATATTACTTGTCAAATATTACTTGTCAAATATTACTTGTCAAATATTACTTGTCAAATATTACTT
>NZ_JAUBSH010000055.1:22222-43534 GCF_036704705.1 Microcoleus sp. K1-B1
GTCAAATATTATCAGAGCGCTTGTTAAAAAGCCCGCTTTGCAAGAATTGTGACCTTGTGTAAGTAGGTGCAGATATTTAAACAGAACTTACGCGACGGCGGCTGAGGATGGATAAACTGGCGACTACTCCCCGTACCTGCTCTGCTTTGACTTCCTGGTAGCGTCGTTTTGTTGTTATTTAATTTGAGCGATCGCTTTATTATGGCAAACATAGTTGGATCTTCCAATTAATTCAGATGCCAGGGTGAGAGTTTTCACCTATAACTTATTGCAACGAATAGGTTTAGGTAAATTTAGTAACAGATTTGACTATCGGAGTCTTACTCTTTTGATTCGCAACAACTTCCCGCCTTACTTTCGTTTCATTTTACAAAATTTTTCTGGTCTGTTGCTGTGTGCCAAAAAGTATCTTCGGGATGAGATTAATTAGCGTTCGTCAAGGAATTGTCAGTCAGCCAAGAGTCTAATTAAGCTAATTTTACTCTCAGGTTCTATTGACTGAAGCATTTGCGCGCCAAATCTCCAAGTTTAATCAGAGATTTTTGGGGCGCAAAGACTTCGCACGCTCAAGACTTTTACCAGAGGTTTCAATCTCTGAGTTCCAAGTCACAAAGCAGGCAAATTAGATGAGTTTGACAGCCCGCAGACCAAACATCAGCACTGTCGCCAAGCCGATCATGCCGCCAAAAAGCCCGAAATAAGTTATTATTCCGCTAAGAGTCATTGCAATTTCTCCAAAAAAATCAATAAAAAGACCTATAAGAACTATAATCTAAAATCTAATATCTAAATTAGATAAATATGCAATCCATAATTAAAGTTGACTTGGGGCCACAATCTTACAATGTTTGCGTACGATCGGGCGGCATAGACGAACTCGGCAGTCTGATGGGCGATCTAAGTTTGGGCAAAAAAGTGCTGCTGGTGTCGAATCAGTCGATTTTTCGGCAGTACGGCGAAAGAGCAACCGCCGCCCTCGAATCAGCCGGTCTGGAAGTCGGTAGCTGCATTTTACCACCGGGAGAACAGTACAAAACTTTAAATTCGGTACAGAAAATTTACGGTGCGGCTTTGGAAAACCGCTTAGAACGTTCCTCGACAATGGTGGCTTTGGGCGGCGGGGTGGTTGGCGATATGACGGGTTTTGCGGCCGCGACTTGGCTGCGGGGAATTAATGTCGTGCAGGTTCCGACTTCTCTGCTGGCGATGGTTGATGCTTCTATTGGCGGCAAAACGGGGGTAAATCATCCTTTAGGGAAGAATTTAATCGGGGCTTTTCACCAGCCACGTTTGGTGTTAATTGACCCGGATGTACTCAAAACTCTGCCGGCGAGGGAGTTTCGTTCGGCGATGGCGGAAGTCATCAAGTACGGGGTGATTTGGGATGCTGAACTTTTTGGGAAGTTGGAGAATTGCAAGCGTTTGGATCAAATGCGCTATGTGAAGGCGGATTTGTTGGCTGAAATTTTGAGCAGGTCTTGCCAAGCTAAGGCTGAGGTGGTCAGCAAAGACGAGAAGGAATCGGGTTTGCGGGCGATTTTGAATTACGGACACACCATTGGTCATGCTGTGGAAAGTTTGACCAATTACAAGGTGATCAATCACGGGGAAGGAGTCGCCATCGGTATGGCTGCGTCAAGCCGATTGGCTGTGGAGTTGGGAATGTGGGATGCTGAGTGCGATCGCCGCCAGTCTGCTTTGATTGAAAAAGCGGGTTTACCTGCCAAATTGCCCACGGGTGTGGATGTTGAGGAAATTTTGCATACTTTGCAACTGGATAAGAAGGTGCAGGATGGCAAGGTGCGGTTTGTGCTGCCGGTGCGCTTGGGTGAGGCTGCTGTGAGCGATCGAGTGGATGGGGATTTGATTATACAAGTTTTGAAGGAAATGCTTTAGGAAGTCATTAGTCAGTAGTCAGTAGTCAGTAGTTAGTAGTTAGTAGTTATTTGTTTGTTATAATAAGCTGTTCTACATCTAAATTGCATTTTTTGTGCGGGCTTTCTGGCCCACCCCACAAGAACTTTATCAAATTTTGACTGTGTACTTTAAATGCAGAACAGCTTAACCAATAACTAATAACCAATAACCAATGCCGCTTAGGAACCGCTCGACTGCGAATTAATTTCTTCCAAAATTTTATCTACTCTGTTAGCCGCTTGAGTTCTGCCTTGCTTGATAAATAACTCCTTAGCTTTTTTGAGACTGGCTACTGCTTCCGCTTGGTTTTCCTTGTCTCCTTGTTGGTACAAACCGACTCCTAAATTGTTTAAAGCATCGGGATATCGATCGTTAATTTTAACGGCTTGTCTCCACTGAACAATTGCCTCGGGCAACTGCCCCTGACTTGCCATTGCCACGCCTAAATCGTTGTGAGCTTTGGCGTGCTTCGGGTTTACTTCAATTGCTTTTTGGAATAGAACGATCGCATCGCTCATTTTACCTTGCCCCGACAGCATAGTTCCCAACTTGTAATAAGCATCCGCTTCTTTGGGATAGCGAGCGATTAGTTGCCGGTACAAAGCTTCAGCATTGACAGCATTTCCTTGACCGTAAAGGTCGTTGGCAGTTCTCAAACCCATCGTGTAGCCTTTACCTACAACTTGGCACTTTTTCTCGGAGTTGCCTTCCTGCTTGCAAATCCTGAGTTCGTCTCCCTTCATCTCGTAGGACAGAACTTCCCGAACAGCAGGGCCTCGGCGCGGTGGTTGCAAGTTCTGCGACTGCAAGTTTTGCGAGAGTTGCAGGGCGATTGTCTCAGCTTTTGCCGGTTGGGCCGCTGCGACACTCCAGATTCCTGCACCCACCAAAATACTTGGTGCAATCCACCTCAAAGGTTTGAACCAGGGAAACTCTCGATCGTTTTTCATGTCTTTTGTGGAAACGTGTTGTTGATATCCTGGGTTTCACTAGCGCCGTAAGAGTCGGAGCCGATGGGGCCCACCCGATGAAATAGTTAGTTATTAACAGTCGAGATATTTTAGCACTGCGGGGCCGAGTTTGAGTTAAATTAGAGTAGAATTCCGATCGATTCTCAGTCAACCTTAGCAGGAAAATAGAAATGGGGCAGTCTATTCTTACCATGCTCTTTGCGCTCATCCTCGGCTACGCTGTTAACTCAAGCGTCAAAATAGTCAGCGGTGGCGACGAAGCTTTAGTGGAACGTTTGGGTCAATACAAGCGCACCCTCAAGCCAGGATTCCACTTTATCAGTCCCCTGGTCGAAAAAGTCGTCTGCGTGGACACAAGCCGTGAAAGAGTTTTAGACATTAAACCTCAGTCAGCAATCACGGGAGATAATGTGGCTCTCGAAGTCGATGCCGTTGTGTATTGGCGGGTTGTCAATTTACAGAAAGCTTATTATGGAATCGATCAAATTGAAAATGCGATCGCCAACTTAGTTTTAACGACGTTTCGCGCTGAAATTGGTCGATTGCCCATGCAAGACATCTTGGGTTCCCGAGATGACATGAATAAAAAGTTACTCAAGAAGTTGGACGAAGCTACCGAAACTTGGGGTGTCAAAGTAATTCGGGTGGAAATTCAAAGCATTACACCTCCTAAAAGGGTGCAAGAAGCTATGGAATTGGAGCGCGCCACCAAGAGCGAGTGGCAAGCAATGGTCAATAAGGCGATCGGCACGAAAGAGTATATGAGGCTCTTAGTTGAAGCTTTAGACTCCCATCCGAATAGTAAGCAAGTTTTGAATTACTTAGTAACCGAAAAATACTTAGAGGCTCAACAAAAATTGGGCGAAAGCGACAATGCCAAAATTCTGTTTATGGACCCCAGAAGCATGAGCGAAGCTCTGGGCGAGCTGATGGGTTCTATGCCCGATGTGATTCATTCTGAGGGCGGGGAAATAAAAGTTATCGAGACTCAGACTTCTCAAGACTGATTTCTGAAGATAGCGTCGGCAACCAGACAAACATCGTGCATTTCTCTGACATCGTGAACTCGCAAGATATCTGCCAAATTTGCGATCGCACCTGTACAAGCCGCCGCTGTCCCCCAAACTCTTTGTTTCGCTTCTGGCTGATTCAAAATGTGACCGATGAAGCTTTTTCGCGATACTCCGACTAAAATCGGACAGTTTAAAACACGGAATTTTCGCAACTCTCGCAGAATTTCTAAGTTTTGACTGTAATTCTTAGCAAAGCCAATACCAGGGTCGAGAATTATTTGAGATTTGTCAATCCCCGCCGCAACTGCTGCCGCAATTCGACTCTCGAAAAATTCCCCAATTTCCCCCATTAAATCCCGATAATCAGTCAGTTGTTGCATCGTCTGGGGAGTTCCCCGAATGTGCATCAAAATTATTGGCACTTTTAACTGAGCAACCGTTGACAGCATTTCCGCATCAAAAGTAGCTCCCGAAATATCGTTAATAATATCAGCTCCTGCCTCAACCGCAGCTTTCGCAACCTGCGCTCTGGTAGTATCTACCGAAATAGGCACTGAGCCAAAAATGTCGGCTTTTTGTCGCAGTATTTGTACTACAGGTATAACGCGATCGATCTCCTCTCCTAATGATATTTCCGCTGCACCAGGCCGAGTAGATTGACCGCCAATATCAATAATATCTACCCCCGACTTTACCATGTTTTCCGCTTGCGCTAAAGCAGATTCTATGGTATTAAAATCTCCCCCGTCGCTAAAACTGTCAGGGGTTACGTTCAAAACGCCCATCAAATAAGTGCGTTTTCCCCACTCAAAAACTTTATTTCTAATAATAATTTTTTCTAGGTTATTTGTCATGGCGATCGTGGGATTTGATATCGGACTGGACGCACGGGTAGCCAGAAACCGGGTTTTTTTACGACAATATTTCGTTGCCACCCACAGATTCTGTAAAAAACCCGGTTTCTTTGAGTCTTAATGCGTTCAGGACTGTTCAACCAAAACTTAACCAGCTAAAAACAGTATCAACTGTCAATTCTAATTCAATTTTATCAATTATTGGCAACAGAGCTGCACCTTTATACAGTTCTACTTTTTGTCCGGGAAATACTGCCAAAATACTCTCTTCTTCTGGATCTAGTAACCACCCCAACTCAGTGCCGTTTCGCGAACAGTGGAGTAAGTTACTCAGGACTTTTGTTTGGCTTTGGTTTGGAGAGAGAATTTCTATCGACCAGTCGGGATTAATGTCAAAGCGGTTAGCAATTCTACCAGATGGCAAAAAAGGAATTCTTGCCCATCGGAATACTGCTACATCTGGCACGATTGATGCGCCGCCAAAAGTGCAGCGTAACTCGGGAAAAGCATTGGCAATTTTCCGAGTTTTCGCTACTTGATTGATAGTCTTGCAGAGTTCACCTTGAAGTACGCTGTGTTCACCTTGAGGCATCGGCTTCTGAATGATGTGTCCCTCAAGAAATTCTGAGGCCGGTTCAGTTTCAGGAAGTTTGAGGAACTCGTCTAAGGCGGGTTTGGGTTTAACGATCGCAGTCATAGGTTAATTCTCCCGATCCGAGAAACACTGAACGGCACATCACAATTGTAGGCGATCGCTGTTTAATTCCCGCTGCCCTTGTTCCAATTACCAATTAACAATTACGAATTACTAATTACCCATTAGCAATTACTGATAATTGACAATTCGAGCAAAACTCGCAGCTTCCAAACTAGCACCGCCTACCAGAACCCCGTCAATCTCAGGCATCGCCATAACTTCATCAATATTCTCCGGTTTAACAGATCCGCCGTACTGAATTGGCACGCTAGGATTAGTCAATTTACTGCGAATCAAACCAATAACTCGGTTCGCTTCCTTCGTTTCGCAAGTATCGCCAGTGCCGATCGCCCAAATCGGTTCGTAAGCAATTACCAACTTATTTTGGTCAACACCCACTAAATCTTTTTCCAACTGAGAAAAAATGTGAGATTCAGTTTCCCCTGCATCTCGCTGCTGCTTGGTTTCCCCAACGCACAGAATCGGAATTAAATCGTATTTCTGAGCCGCTTTTAGCCGCAAATTGACCGTTTCGTCAGTTTCCCCAAAATATTGGCGTCGCTCGCTGTGGCCGATGATGACATAACGGACACCAAGTTCACTCAGCATTGGCCCGGAAATTTCCCCAGTAAAAGCTCCAGACTCTTGCCAGTGAACGTTCTGAGCACCGAGTCTGATCCGGCTGCCGTGCAAATTTTTCGAGAGGACAGCCAAGGAAGTGAAGGGAACGCAAAGCACGACTTCCCGTTCCTCTGGGGTTTCCGTCAGGCAGGACATGAATCCTTGAAGAAACTCTAGGGATTCAGTCCTAGTTTTGTACATTTTCCAGTTGCCAGCAATAACTATTTTCCGCACGGGTGACTCAGTAGCTCTGTGAACATCAAAATCAGGCAACTTATAGTTTAAGGCTTTAGCGTACCTTTCGATCCTTCATTGCCCAAACTCGATGCGAGCTTGCTCAACTAAGTCAACGGTGACGACTTCGGTTTCGGCTTCGCGGGCCAACTGCTCGATGCGGACGCGAGCTTGTCCCCGGACAAAGTAGGGAATATTTTTCAGCTTCGCCTTGGCTTCTGGCGTCCATTTTAAATCATCGGAAAATTCGGAATCGGGCATGGCGTTTTGAGCGATCGACTACAAGCCTTCATGGATCTGGCTTTGATGGAAAGCCTTGATTTCTTAAATTTACCACGAGTTGCGATCGCCCCACACCTTCTCACTCTGCCTTAAATTTGTTGCCTAAAATCGCCGACGCCTCTTGTAAAAGCTGATTCTGCTCTTCTCGAATTGCCTCCAACCTTGCCAAAATATTAGCAAGTCGTTCTTGAGACTCCAAACGGTTTGATTCAACTCCCTTCAATGGTAAAGCTGAATTATTTTTGTGTTCTGCATTCTGTGAAAATAATGAGTTTACAGCCACTCCACCTAAATTACTTACAGATTTAGAGCCGACACTCAAAACCCCTTGCATAAATTTTCCAGAGCTTTGCAGAATAAATAACCATCCTTCTGCAAAAAAGCTACTTAAAGCCTGAAAATACCCAATATAATGAATATAAATAGCAGTACCATTGATAACCAGATCAGCGGATGACTCACAAAGCAAAAAATTACATGATTAAAATCAATCCAATCTTTGACGGTAGCATTGATAGCACTTTGAAGGGCATTGGAATCGCCATCGCTCATATTTCCCGCCTTGTTAAGGCTATCTTCTAATGAAGCCTTAGCCTTTTCTGTAGCTTGATTTAACAGACTTTATATCCCCAAAAAAAGCGATAAATTTTAAGTAGACTGTGGCTGTTGGTTTAACAAACCCTACGCTGCCTAAAATGTTGTTGCGGCCGCTTAGCTGGTGTATAATTTATGACATATTGGTCAATTTTTCACTTTTCATCCCAAGCTCAAAATATGCTAGGCTAGAATGTTTCCAAAGCTTGAGATACACCATGACGTATGTATCAATCATTAGAAGAGTCACCCATTTCGACTAATCCATCTACGGAACCGTCCTCTCTAATTCTGATTGTGGATGACGATGCCTTGATGCGTTTGCAACTGCGACTGTATTTACAGAAGGAAAAATACCGAGTGGCCGAAGCTACTGATGGGTTGACAGGGCTAGCAGCTTATGAGGAAGTACATCCAGACCTGATCCTGCTAGATGCAGTGATGCCTACTATGGATGGTTTTGCTTGTTGTCAAAAATTATCTGAAGTGCCTCAGAGCGATCGCCCACCTATTTTGATGATTACTAGCTTAGAAGACAAAGAATCAGTCGATCGAGCGTTTGCAGCGGGAGCCGCTGACTATATCACTAAGCCGATTCACTGGGCTGTTCTGGGACAGAGAGTGCGACGGTTGATTCAGCAATTCCACTTGCAACAACAACAAACCCTACTTTACAAACAGCTAGAAGCCGCCAATCGACAATTAAAATACCTCGCATCAATTGACGGTTTGACTCAGATTGCCAATCGCCGTCAGTTTGACCAACAGCTAGAGGAGGAGTGGCGACGCATGACGAGGCAGCAAACTCCTTTGTCACTGATTTTGTGTGATATCGATTTGTTCAAGCCTTACAACGATACTTATGGACACCAAGCAGGGGATCTATGTTTAAAGCAAGTTGCGGCAGCTCTCAATTGCAGTATTAATCGAGCTGGAGATTTAGTAGCACGTTATGGAGGTGAAGAATTTGTAGTTATTTTATCCGACACCGAGCTTGAGGGAGCCGTCCAAATCGTTAAGCAAATGCAGGCTCGCATCCAAGCTTTAGCAATAGTCCATAAGAGTTCTCCGTATCATTGCATTACGCTCAGCTTCGGTATTACCAGTGTGATTCCTACCCAAGAGAACCGGCCAGAAACTTTAATTACTGCTGCCGATGCAGCACTTTATCACGCCAAAGACAAAGGTCGTAATACTTTTTGTACCACGATTCATACAGTTAATGAATTCACCCGTTAAATCATAAGGGTAAAAACTATGCCTCTCGTCATTTGGAATGATTCGTTAAGTATTGGTATTCCAGAAATTGACCGCCAGCATAAACAATTAATTGATCAACTCAATACCTTAGTGGATGCCATGTTGGCAAACCGTGGAAAGGAAGAAATAAAAAATATTGTATATTTTTTAGACTTGTATGTAGCACAACACTTCGGCTTTGAAGAAAATTGTATGCAAAGATACAAATGCCCAGTTGCATCTAACAATGCAGCGGCGCATACCAAATTTATTAAAACACTGAGTGAAGTTAAACAAGAGCTACAAACCAAAGGAGCGAGTCTTTCGTTAGCCCTTAAGGTTAATGAGCAATTGCTAGATTGGTTCGTGAACCATATTAAAAAAGTTGATCTAGAACTCAATTCCTGCATGACTAAGCCTAGATTTTAGTCTTAAAGCCTAAATAATCGGTTCTGCGACCTTCATGGAAACTGTCAGGGAGATAACAAAAGTGCCTCTACGACGCTTTTTTATCACAATCAGTTCATATTCAGCAAGTAGCAATTCTAGAATTTTATGGGAGGGTCTAGCTCAGTGCGTGATAAAAGATGGTTTGGTGCGATCGCCTTTCTCACTGGTGCGGGTTTTCTGGGCAACTATTTCAGTTTGTCTCTTTTCTTTGGGGTTGATTTCCTCTTTGGCAGTATTCCCATACTGATTATTACTTACTACTTCGGCTGGGGCTGGGGAGGCTTGGCTGGTCTAATTGCAGGCAGCTATACTTATATCCTTTGGCATCATCCATACGCCACGATTATTCTGGTAATTGAGGCTCTGTTTGTAGGGTTTCTTTGCAAGAAGCGCAAACAGCCAAATATCCTGTTATTCGATGGGATTTACTGGTTCTTAATTGGAATGCCCCTCGTTTGGCTTTTCTACGGTCAAATCATGCACATGGATGCCAATCAGGCTATCCTCGTTATGTGCAAACAAGCAGCCAACGGCATTTTTAATGCCTTAGTTGCCAGCTTAATCATTTCGTATGCGCCGATTTATCGGTGGGTTACTCACTCAAAACATCTCGCCCTCTCTTTACAACAAACTATTTTTCATTTGTTGGTTGCTTTTGTCTTTTTTCCAGGACTTGTCCTATTAGTTTTTGATGGTAGATACTTTGTTGGTCAAATCCAAAAGACGGTGCAAACGGAGTTACAAACAAACGCCAAAACTATCACTAGGGCAATATCTAGATGGCATCAGCGACATCTCTTAGCTTTGAATACATTAGCTGAAGAATCGCTCCTACCTGAAGCCACCACTGCTGCTAATACAGCGATTCAATCATCCGAGCAGCTACAAAAACAAATTAGCCTGATCGAGCAGTTGTTGCCCGATTTTGACCAAATTTATGCTGCCGATTCATCGGGGAAAATTTTAGCGACTTCTTCTCCTTTTAATCAAACCCGTTGGCGGTTGATCGAACAAAGCAGGGAACATAAATCTCTCATTACCCTGGCTCAAGAGCGATCCAGACCTTGGACGACTTCTATCCACAAAGATTTATTAATAGACGAACCTCATGTAGGATTGAATGTCCCCCTGCAAGTTCAAGGTCGTTTTCTTGGACTGATCCACGGTTCATTAGGATTGAGCAAGATCAAAGCTCTATACATTTTTCAGAAAAACAATCAGCAACTACGCATTACAATGCTCGATGAAAACAACCGAGTCATTGCTAGTAATCAATCCGACAAAAAGCTTTTGACCAGTCTTGAGGAGTCAAAGGAAGGCAGCACTCGCACCTTAGAGGGAACCTTGCAGCAGTGGCTTCCTACCAATGGCAACAATCCGATGATCCGTTGGAAAAACTCTCTGTATATAGAGGAATTTACAATTAGCTCCGATCTGGACTGGAGATTACGCTTAGAAATTCCAGCCGCTCCCTATGTAAAAAATTTACAAAATCGCTACAAGGCTGACTTGAGTATTCTACTCGTCATCACAATGTTGGCATTTTTGTTTGCAACGCTGGTTAGCGAACGACTGGTCAAGCCATTATCCTATTTAGCTCGTGCGACTACTGACTTACCCAACAAGCTTTCAGAAGAAACATTTGAATGGAAACATAGCTCTGTTACTGAAATCAATGAGCTGGCGCGCAATTTTCAATTGATGGCGATCGCGCTTTATCAAAAATTTAGAGAGATTAAACACGCCAACGCTACATTAGAACAGCGGGTTCAAGAGCGAACGCAAAAATTATCCATAATCAATCGATCTCTGAAAGCTGAAATTAAGAGACGTAAACAAGCCGAAACTGAACTAATAACAAGAGAGGCGGCGATACGAGCTTTATATGAAGTCACTGCTACCCAAAATCTCAATTTTGAGCAGCGCATCCAAGCGTTGATTGACATGGGATGTCAGAATTTTGGGCTTGAAAGTGGCATCTTGGCTCGTGTGCAAGATAATACTTATGAGGTGATGGTTGCGCGATCGCCCGATCGAGTCCTGAAACCAGGTGATGTCTTTGATATTCAGGAAACTTTGTGCTGTGAAGCTTTAGACACAAATGAACCCCTAACCATCGAACATATAGGCACCTCCAAATGGCGTTACCATCCTGCCTATCTTGCCCTTGGCATGGAAGCTTATATTGGAACACGAGTGTTAGTTGCAGGCAAAGTCTACAGTACCCTCAGCTTTTCTAGTAAATCTCCCCGTGCAGACAGCTTTAAATCTGCCCATGTGGAATTACTGAAGCTGATGGCTCAGTGGATTGGTAGTGAAATTGAACGGCATCAGGCAGAAGTCGCTCTGCAAGCAAGTGAAGAGCGGTGGGAACTCGCCCTACGTGGTAGTAATGATGGGGTATGGGATTGGAACGTCAACACCAATGAAGTATTTTTCTCGGCTCGCTGGAAAGAAATGTTGGGCTACGAAGACCATGAAATCCCTAATCACCTGGATGAATGGAGCAAGCGGGTGCATTCCGATGATCTCGGTTGGGTGATGCAAGTAATTCAAGATCACTTGGAGGGCAAAACTCCCTTTTATATTACAGAACATCGAGTTCTTTGTAAGGATGGGAGCTACAAGTGGATTCTGGCTCGAGGGCAGGCACTTTCGGATGAAGCGGGCACAGTTGTCCGTATGACTGGTTCTCACAGCGATATTACCGAGCGCAAAAAGTTAGAGCAGGAAATTCAAGCCAGAGAGCAATTATTGAATGCTTTCTTTAAAGGAGCTTCCCTAGCAGGGGTGGGGCTGTGTATCCACGATCGGCAGTTTCGATTTTTACAAATCAATGAGGCACTAGCTGAAATTAATGGCCACTCTGTAGAGGCTCACTTAGGTAAGACAACCGATGAGATTTTGGGGGAATTTGCTCCGGGTGTAAATGCACTTTTACAAAAGGTTTTAACGACTGGACAAGCTTCGATTAGCTTGGAAATGAGCACAGAAGTAACCAGTCAAACTGGTGCCCAGCGCTACTGGCTCGTTTCTCACTTTCCCATTTTCAAGGATGCAGAACAGCCTATAGCGGTGGGTTGCATTCTAATTGAAATTAGCGATCGCAAACGAGCCGAAGCGGAACTGCAACAAATGAGTGCGGCGCTAGAAAATGCCGTGGCAGGAATTTCTCGGCTGGACCCTCAAGGATGCTATATCTCTGTCAATGTTACTTATGCTGCCATCTGTGGATATCAGCCCGAGGAAATGCTAGGGATGGAGTGGCAAACAACCGTTCATCCTGAAGATGTTGAGAAGATGGCGGCTGCTTATGAGCAAATGTTGAGAGACGGCAGAGTCGAAGCGGAAGCTAGGGGAATGCGAAAAAATGGCTCTAGCTTTTATAAACAAGTGGTGATGGTCTCTACTTATGACGAGCAAAATGTGTTTGTCGGGCATCACTGCTTCATGAAGGATATTAGCGATCGCAAGGAGGCAGAAGAAGCACTACAACGACAGTTGCAAAAAGCCCTACTGCTGAAGCAAATTACCGAAGAAATTCGTCAAAGCCTCAATGCTCAGCAGATATTTGCAACGGCTGCTATTCAGATTGGGCAAGCTCTTGGGGTCAGTCGCTGCTTAATTAGCACATACCAGGACAATCCACTGCCTCAGTTTCCTATCGTTGCAGAGTATCTAGCACTGGGGTCAGCGCCCAGCGGGGAGCATGATATTTTGTCGGCCAGTCGTGCTTATACAAAACGGTTGATGGCTCAAGATGAAGCCATTGCCTCCCCGGATGTCTACTGCGATTCATTCCTCACCTGTGCTCATTCAATTTGTACCAGTCTCAATTTGAGATCGACATTAGCAGTGCGAACTTCTTACCAAGGAGAACCGAATGGTGCTATTTGTTTGCACCAGTGCGATCGTTACCGTCATTGGACTACCGATCAAGTGGAGTTACTAGAATCAGTCGCGGCTCAAGTAGGAATTGCCCTAGCTCAAGCCAAGTTACTAGAGCAAGAAACTCGACAACGAGAAGAATTAACTCTGAAAAACTGTGCCCTGGAGCAAACTAGACGGGAAGCAGAAGCTGCGAACCGAGCCAAAAGTGAGTTTCTGGCGATGATGAGCCATGAAATTCGCACTCCCATGAATGCGGTTATTGGCATGACGGGACTGCTGCTGGATACAGAACTCAAGGCTCAACAGCGAGACTTTATCGAGACGATTCGCAATAGTGGGGATACCCTGCTGAGCATCATCAACGACATCCTGGACTTCTCCAAAATTGAGTCGGGCAAGCTGGAGTTAGAAAACCATCCCTTGAGCTTGAGAGATTGCATAGAAAATGCGATCGACCAACTTGCAGTTAAAGCAGATGAGAAGGATATTGAGTTGGGCTACCTCATCCAGCCTCAGATTCCTAAGTTGATTTTGGGTGATGTCACCCGTCTCCGTCAGATTCTAGTTAACTTGCTCAACAATGCGATTAAGTTTACTGAAACTGGGGAAGTTACCATTTCCGTAGAAGCCTCTTTAGTTGATTCTGACAAAACAATTTCTGAGGCAGGGAACTTGTTAGAAAGCTTGTATGAAATCCAGTTTGCCATTCAAGACACAGGCATTGGTATTCCAGCCAACCGGCTCGATCGACTGTTCAAGTCTTTTAGTCAAGTAGATGCTTCGACGACTCGGCAGTATGGAGGGACTGGTTTAGGTTTGGCGATAAGTAAGCGACTTACTGAAACGATGAACGGCACGATCTGGGTTGAAAGCCGAGGCCACGTCGGAGGAACCCCTTCACCAAAATGGCAAGCCGCTAAGCTTAATCAAGTCACAATGGGTTCTACCTTCTACTTCACGATTGTTGCATCCTCTGTGGCTAGTGAGTTAGCGGAACCGATGGAAATGGTACCAGAACTATCTGGCAAGCGTTTATTAATCGTGGATGACCAGCCCACTAACCGACAAATTCTGACGTTGCAAGCAGAGACTTGGGGGATGCAGAGTCTGGCTGCCCAATCGGCTGTGGAAGCGCTCAACTGGCTTGAGAGTGGAGAAACCTTTGATATCGCTATTTTAGATATGCAAATGCCAGAGATGGACGGCCTCACACTCGCCTCAGCCATCCACCAGCATCCTAAGTGCCACCGTTTACCTCTAGTGTTGCTGACTTCAATGGGCTACCCAGATGCAAGTTATTCAACGCTCTCCACCCACTTTGCGGCTTTTTTAAGCAAACCCATCAAACAATCCCAGCTCTATCAAATACTGATCCATGTGCTACAAGCTCAACCGAAAAAAGTTCAACAACACCTCCCTAGATCAGTCCAGGATGATATGAAGCTGGCCCAGAGACTCCCACTGCGAATTCTTTTAGCAGAAGATCATCTGGTGAATCAGAAGGTGGCACTGCTGCTGTTAGAACGTTTGGGATACCGGGCAGATATTGCGGCCAATGGATTAGAAGTTTTGGAAGCCCTGAATCGCCAGCCTTATGATGTGGTGCTGATGGATGTACAAATGCCAGAGATGGATGGACTAGAAGCCAGCCGTCGTATTTGCCAAGAGTGGCCGGCTCATACTCGTCCCAGGATTATTGCCATGACGGCGAATGCCATGCAGGGCGATCGCCAAGTTTGTCTTGATGCTGGCATGAATGACTATATCAGTAAACCAATTCGAGTAGATGCTCTCATCCAAGCCCTGAGTCAGTGTCCACCCAACCCGGAACCGCAGCAGGCCCAAAAGGAGGAATCAGATAGCAACAAGCCAGAAATTGATGTGCCAGCGGTTAACCTCACTGAACTGCAAGCCTTCTGTAGCAGCATCGATCAAGATTCAACCCAGATTTTGAGCTTGCTAGCCAACTGCTACTTTGAGGAATCTCTAAAGTTGCTAGAAGCTATGAAATTAGCGATCGCCCAAGCGGATACTCCAACCCTAAAGCGAGTGGCTCATACCCTCAAAGGCAGTAGTGCGAATCTAAGCGCGGCTCCTCTGGCCCAGCTTTGCAGCAGGTTAGAAGTCATCAGTACCTCTGGTGAACTAGATCAAGCCTCAACCCTATTGGCTCAAATCGAGGGTGAGTACGATCGTGTCAAGAATACTCTCCAACAAGAACTACAAAAGAGCGAAACTAATCCCTGAAAGTCAATTCAATAGGCATCTTTTTGCATCAGGACTTAGCCAACTGTCCCCCGCGATGCCACCAAATGGCTATGCGATCGCATCTGCATCTGCGTGAATCTGCGTTAATCCCTTGTCATCTGCGGTTCAGAAATTATCTTTTTTTTACCGCAGATGAGGGCAGATAAACACAGATTAACGCAGATGAATTAGATCAATTCAGGTTGCAGCGTCCGTGATTGTTGACTATTGACTGTTGGCTGGATTTTACCATAATGACTAATGAGTAATGACTGCTGGCTGCTGTCGAAGCGGAATCTCGATCACAAACTCAGTACCTTTCCCCACTTCCGAATTGCATTTTAAAACACCGCCGTGTTTCTCTACCACAATTTGGTAACTAATTGACAGTCCCAATCCAGTACCTTTTCCCACTGCCTTAGTCGTGAAAAAAGGGTCAAAGATGCGTTTTCTCATAGATTCCGAAATTCCCGTACCGTTATCAGAAATCCGAATCAGCGCGCTAGGAATAGTACCATTAAGTTGACCGACAGCAGTAGAGATTTTAATTTGAGGAACTACAGATTGACCAGCGAGAAACTTGTGCGATTCCAAAGCATCGATCGCATTTCCAATGACATTCATAAATACCTGATTCAACTGTCCCGCATAACACTCAACTCTAGGCAAAATGCCGTATTCTTTCACTAGCACAATGTTTGCACTGTCTGCATTAGATTTCAGCCTGTGCTGTAAAATTAACAGCGTGCTGTCAATGCCCTCGTGAATATCAACCGCCTTCATTTGACTTTCGTCAAGACGAGAAAAATTCCTTAAAGACAGAACTATTTGACGGATGCGATCGGCTCCCACCTTCATTGACGATAGCAATTTGGGCAAATCTTCTAGCAGAAATTCCAAGTCAATATCTTCACTCAATTTGTCTATTTCAGGACTATAAGCCGGATATTGCTGCTGGTAAAGTTCCAGCAAGCTCAGTAAGCTAGCAGTATATTCACTAGCGTGATTAAGATTGCCGTAAATAAAATTAACCGGATTGTTAATTTCGTGAGCAATCCCGGCTACCAGTTGCCCCAAACCAGACATTTTTTCAGTTTGAATCAATTGAGCTTGAGTGTGCTGCAAATCCTTTAAACTTTGAGCGATTTGTTCTGCTTGGCGTCGGGTTTGAGCCAGCAAATCGGCTTGTTGGATAGCAACGCCTAATTGATTAGCAATCTGAGCTAAAAAGTTAACTTCTGCACTTTCCCAACAGCGCGGCTCAGAATGTTGATACGCTGTCAGCAAACCCCAAAGTTCTTGTCCTACAAAAATCGGCGCGATCGCATAAGCCTTCACCTGAAATTTCTCTAAAATACCGACAACACACTCCGAGTGGCTAACTTGATAGATATCATCTACGGCTAGAGTTTCATTATTGGCATATCTACCGCCTCGGTTTTCCTGCAAATAAGTATCTTGCCAAACTGTACTGATACCTTCCCCTACCAATTTTATCCAGCCATCTTTCACAAACTCGGCCACATAATAGCCACTCCAATCAGGATTAAATTGATAGACAGCAATTCTATCAACTTGCATAAACTGACAAACTTCTTGGGTTGCAGTCTTAAAAATCGCGTTGAGATCGAGAGATTCTCGAATCTTAGCCACCACTTCAAACAGTATGCGCTGTTGCTCGGCGGCCGACTGCAAATCGATCGTTTGCTGCCGCGTTTTAGCAAGCAAATCTGCTTGTTCTAATCCTACACTCAACTGAATTCCAACTTGCGTAGCAAACTGAATTTCCGAAGTGTTCCAATGGCGCAAACCGCTGCACTGGTGCACGCACAGCAAACCCCAAAGTTCGCTGCCATTCATCAGCGGCATAATCACCTGAGCTCTAATTTGAAATTGAGCTAAAAGAGCAACATGGCAGTCTGAAATTCCAGCATTTTCGACATCTGATAGCACTTGAATTTGTCCCTGACTATATTTTTTGGCATAGTTTTCGCTAAAGAAATGATCGCGAACTTTTACATTCATGGCCGAAGAAAAACCCGGCAAAACATCTTCGGTAATAAATTCGCCTTCCTTAAAGTTTAAACTAGGATCAAAGCGATAAATGCCAACTCTATCGGCTTTTAAAATCCGCCGCAATTCTGTCGTTGTAGTACGAAAAACTGTATCTAAATCGAGAGATTGTCGAATCTTAGCAACTACCTCAAACAGTATTCGCTCCTGCTCTGCTGCCCGGTGCAACTCAACTGCTTGCTGCTGAGTTTGAGCTAGCAAATCTGCTTGTTCTAAAGCGATGCTTAGCTGAGCGGAAATTTGGGTGGCAAACTTAATTTCGGAAGATTCCCAGTTGCGGGGAGCCGAACATTGGTGTACGCACAGCAACCCCCAAAGGTCGTTGCCTTTGATAATCGGTGCAACTAAAGTAGCTTTGACCTGAAATTGCTCTAAGACTTTTTGAAAGCAATCTTGCAGTCCAGCCTGTCTGATGTCGGACATGGCGTGAACTCGCCCCTGAGAGTAGAGATTGGCGTAGTTTTCTCCAAAGCAGCGATCGTGCACTTTGACTGCCATTGCTGACACAAAATCTGGCAAAACATCTTCGGACACGAATTCGCCGTCGTTAAATTCTGATGCGGGATCGAAGCGGTAAACCGCAACTCGATCGGCATTTAAAGCGCGCCGCACTTCCTGGGACATCGTGCTAAAAATTGTGTTCAAGTCGAGGGATTTCCGCATTTTTGCCACCACCTCAAATAGCACTCGCTGCTGTTGGGTCAACTGCTGTAGTTGAGCGGTACGCTTTTGAACTTGATTTTCTAACTTTGTGTTAAGTTCATCTATTTGTTGATCGAGTTGGTAGTGGTTAATAGCATTAGAAAATTGGATGCCAAAAATTTGCATCAATTCAATTTCTTCAGCCTTCCAGTCGCGAATTTGGGCAGTTTTTGACTCTTTCCACGCTTCAAAAGATATCCGAGATTGGGCGAGCCGCCCGTCGTTATCAAACTGTCTAGCCCAGAGAGTTTCGGTGTCAAATTCTTCTCGAAAAATGGTCAAGTAACCGAATATGTGCTGGCGGGTTCTGAGCGGTACGATTAAAATGCTGCGAATTTTGGTCGATCGAAATGCAGGTTGCAGGCTTCTCAAACTGCTAATTTGGTACAAGTCGGGAATTGCCCAAACCTGTTGCTCGCCGGATTTAAAATATTCGTGCCAGACGCTGTATTGCTCAACCTGCGGGTATTTTGCGGAAATTCCCATCTTCGGCCCTAAGCCACAAGTGTAGAGTGTGAGTTCCCGATTCGAGTTATCCGAATAGGGAACTAGATTCGTAACCTTGCTGCTGTCGGAAATGAATGGCGTGGCGAAAATGCACAGCCTGCCGCCAGCGGCGTCTAGTGCTGCTACCGATTCTGCCAAAGCTGTTTGGAGTTCAATCGCCGGCTGGGAGTTAAGGGCTGTGGCGACGCGGTTGACGGCAGCTTCCTGTTGAGCTTTCGCCCTCGCTTGGGCGAGGAGGGTTGATTGGGCTATGGCGACGCCGAGCTGATCTGCCACCATCTGAACGCCTTGGAGTTCGTTTTCTGCCACACTCCGGGACTCGGAGTGGTGAGATACCAACAACCCCCAGAATTCTTCGCCGTGAAAAATTGGTACTACCAAGCAAGCCTTGACGCCCAGTGCAGTCAAGTATTCAGCGTGGCAGGGATCAACGGCACGAAAGGGCATTTCGTCGGGCAGCAGTTGGCCGGAAACCGCCTCGCGGCGAGGACTTTGGCCTAGCTGGCCGGAATCTATATCGACGATCGATCGCACCTGTAGTTGCGCGAACATTTCGCGGGCGTGAGGGGGAATATCGTCTGCTGGAAAATGCAGACCCAATAGGGATGGCAAGCGGTTGCCGTTAATTGATTCGGCAATCACTTCACCGCTACCGTCGCTATGAAATTTGTAGATTTTTACTCTGTCTGTTCCCAAGAAGGATTGAACTTCTGCTGCTGTTGCGCTCAGAATTTCGGGTAGTTCTAGAGAGCGGCGAATGCGGTTGGCGATGCGTTCGAGCAAATTTGCTCGATCGAACCTCACCTTGAGATTTTCGATCTTTAATGAGTCCATTATTAATCTTTTGCTTTCCTAGCAATAACAGTAAGCGGCCCAAAAGTTTTGTGCCTGTTAAAAAAATCGGCAAGCACAGCCATTTAATAAAATATAAATATCCTGATGGCGATCGTGGATTAGTTTTGCACCTGTAGCGATCTGCCTTAAAATTGCAACTTTTCAGTGCAACTTTCCATTGTGTGGGATTAAAACTTTGGTACTTTAAATATAAACTTTGTCGAGCCGGCCTTGCAAGCTCTTTACCCCAACGGATTAAAATTGTCAAGTTTCAAGACTTGTAGAGTCATTCACCGCCACCGATGAAGGTGGCACCGAAATATCTCAGTCCTGGATGCAAAAGCTCGCTGAGGAAAGAGCTGACGGAAAGAAACAGGATTGAATTCAACAGGTTAACTCAGAAACCTGGTTTCTAGGTCTAGGATTGTATCTGCTGCTAGGGGGTTCGGAGAACAGTCGATCGACAATCCGTAGCTTTTTCAGATATTATTAGGTCAAAAAAAAGCTCCTGCCGTTAAGCAGGAGCCTTTTTCAACTAGACAATCAAATCAGAAATAAATTCGATCGATTAGTCTAAGTCTGGCATAGAAAGTACCGCTTCATTTTCGCGATCGATACCCTTCTCAAAGCCAGCGACAGCCGCGCGAGCGCGACCAGCGTGCCACAAGTGGCCGACCAAGAAGAAGAAACCCATCACAAAGTGGAAACAGGACAGCCAAGAACGAGGAGAAGTGAAGTTAAACGAGTTAACTTCAGTCGCCACACCGCCCACAGAGTTCAAAGAACCCAAAGGAGCGTGAGTCATGTACTCAGCCGCGCGGCGAGCTTGCCAAGGCTGAATGTCATTCTTGATTTTGTTCAAGTCCAAACCGTTAGTACCGCGCAAGGGTTCCAACCAAGGGCCTTGGAAATCCCAGAAACGCATCGTTTCACCGCCGAAAATGATTTCGCCAGTAGGAGAGCGCATCAGGTATTTACCCAGACCGGTGGGGCCTTGTGCAGAACCGACGTTAGCACCCAAGCGTTGGTCGCGGATCAGGAAGGTCAAAGCTTGCGCTTGAGAAGCTTCCGGGCCCGTCGGGCCGTAGAATTCGCTGGGGTAAGCAGTGTTGTTGAACCAGACAAAACAGGCAGCGATAAAGCCCATCATGGACAAAGCGCCCAAGCTGTAAGACAGGTAAGCTTCGCCAGACCAGATTAAGGCGCGGCGAGCCCAGCCGAAAGGCTTGGTCAAAATGTGCCACACACCGCCAGCGATACAAATCAGGCCCAGCCAGATGTGACCGCCGATGATGTCTTCCATGTTGTTGACGCTGACAATCCAGCCTTCGCCACCAAAAGGAGAGCGAGTCAAATAGCCAAAAATCACGGCCGGGTTGAGAGTGGGGTTCGTGATAATACGCACGTCGCCGCCGCCCGGAGCCCAAGTGTCGTAGACACCGCCGAAGAACATGGCCTTAGCCACCAGCAGCAAGCAGCCGCCACCCAATAAAATCAGGTGATAGCCGATGATGTTGGTCATCTGGTTCTTATCTTTCCAGTCGTATCCGAAGAAAGAAGAGTATTCTTCGAGAACTTCCGGGCCGCGAATCGCGTGATAAATGCCGCCCAAGCCGAGAACTGCAGATGAAATCAAGTGAAGAACGCCGACTACGAAGAACGGGAAGATATCAGTAACTTCACCGCCGGGGCCTACGCCCCAACCCAAAGTAGCGATGTGGGGCATCAAGATTAAGCCCTGTTCGTACATGGGCTTTTCTGGGATAAAGTGAGCGACTTCAAACAAAGTCATTGCACCGGCCCAGAACACGATCAAGCCAGCGTGAGCGACGTGGGCGCCCAGCAGTTTGCCGGAGAGATTGATCAAACGAGCGTTGCCAGACCACCAAGCGAACCCGGAGGATTCTTGGTCGCGACCGCTTGCGTAGGAATTAGAGAGCGTTACCACCCGGTAGAACCTCCAACGATTTTAGATTTTGGATTTTGGGTTTTTTTGTTCCCTAGTAGGGCACGGTATCACCGCGCCTGCGCCAGGGAGTAGGGATTTGGATTTCAGATTAAGTTAAAAACTAAATTAATCGGAAATCCAAATCCTGATTTTTTTAAAGTGCGTTACCGCGAGGCAGAACTTCTTCAGGGAAGATGAAGTTTTCGTGGGGTTGGTCTGTCGGAGCCATCCAAGCACG
>NZ_JAUBSH010000056.1:0-43066 GCF_036704705.1 Microcoleus sp. K1-B1
GATGAAGGACAGATTTTGGACGCATAAGGGTGGTGGGACAATGAAACTATCTTTCTCTTATTATAGGATCAATTGTTCTGTGGTGTTCTCTTAAAAACAGAAGTTAAGAGGATACCGAATCGCGAATTAGACTGGGAAGTTCGCTGCGGGCGTACCTGGGGGGATTTTTTGCCAAAAACAAAGCCCCCTCGAAGGAGGGGGCAAAACTGATTTAGAGGTTTGGGAGTTTTATTTGATGGGTCGATCGAACAACCCGAAAAAAAAGCAGCATTCGCACCTGCCGTCAACTACCAAAACTCAAATTTTCCGTGTCAAAGCTTAGTAGCGTCCGCGTGAAGAGCGATCGTTGTCGCCCCAGCCACCGCCACCGCCCGAGGGGCGTTTGTTGTTTTCGCGAGGTTTGGCTTTGTTGACTTTCAAGTCGCGGCCCATCCATTCAGCACCGTCTAAAGCTGCGATGGCTGCTGCTTCTTCTGCCTCGCTTGCCATTTCCACAAAAGCAAAACCCCGCATCCTGCCTGTTTCCCGGTCCACTGGCACTTGGACGCGGCTTACAGTACCGTACTCGGCAAATACTTCGTTGAGGTCGTCTGATGTTACCTCATATGAAAGATTACCCACGTAAATCGACATAAAATCTCCAGAATCATTAGGGTGCAGAGATTTAGATTCGGAGAGACGCTTGTAAATAAACACCAACAAACTACGCAACCGAATTTAATTCTTGGAAAACCACTATAACATGAAGCCAGCATAATCAGCAATTGGCTGTCATAATTTTCAATTTTGGGTGCCGTCGGGCAATCGCCAACAGAAAGTATTCGTGATAACTGACATCTTACACTCTTGGCGTCCTCCGCTTGGTTTCTTGCAGTGCGATCGACCTGATATCTTAGATTTTTCGTCGCTGTTAAGTAGGTGTGCAGAATTAATTACACAATATTTCTACTGAAACCCTTGCCTAGCAAGGAGTCTTTATGTAATTAATTTTGTGTGGTTACTTACCAGGTTGATTGGGTCTGATTGAGAACAGTGCCTAAGATTCAGTTATAACTGACATCAGGCATTTTTCTGGAACAGGCAGGATGCCTGGGTGTTCCACCAGATATCAATGTTTTTAGTCGCCGATTCATCTTCTGATTTGTTAATTTTTGCCGATTATTCATATTATTTCCTATCGAAAAACCTCCCTACCAACCTAATCAGGGGTTTTTTACTGGGCAGGATATTATGACTTTGTTGAGCTAATTTCATCGGGATATAGCAATACTATTTAACATCAATTCCGGTTGCACTCATACCTGATTGTTGACTGTAGAAGGAGGGGTGGAAAAACTCAATGGTTGAGTGTTAAGTGTTGACTGGATTTTATTATTCCGATGCAACCGGAAACGATATAATTTGTGAATTAGATTTGTTTATGCACCGCAGAGGGCGCAGAGAACGCAGAGGAAGAGAAAAGAGGGAATGTTTTAGGAGTGTTGGCTGTCGGATCACAGCAGAGCTTATATCTCACAGCGAGCCTCCTGCTAGGGAGCGAGATATATCTCGCTTCGTGATCGGAGAGCGAACACTACGAAATAAAGCTATCCTTGGGATGCTCCCATTACCACTTTCCTGACATCGCGCCCTTGAGTCTCAATTCTTCTCGACTGACTAAAGCTTCGTAGTAATCGGGTTTGATTTCGAGGGCGACTCCGTAAGAGCTAATGGCATCTTGAGTTCGCTGCAATTTTTGCAAAACGTCGCCCCGCTGCGCCCAAGCTTCCCAGTTGTCTGGCTTGAGTTGAATCACTTGGTCAAAAGCGACGAGTGCTTGGGAATAGTTCTGCATTTCTCCTAGGATCAGACCTCGCTGTACCCAGCCTTGATAGTTATCCGGCCAGATAGTAATTGCTCGATCGTATGATGCTAGAGCTTGTTCGTACTGCTGCAATTTTGACAAAGCGTTGCCGCGTTTCAACCAAGCTTCAAAATTGTCGGGCACGATTTTAATTACGCGGTTGTAAGCTGCGACGGCTTCTTGGTAACGCTGCAATTTTTCCAGCGCTGCGCCTTGCTGCAACCCTACTTTTGATGTAATTTCTGCTTCTGAAGTCAGAGAGATTACTTTATCAAAACAGGCGATCGCTTCTTCGTATTGCTGTAATTTTTCCAAAGCTTCGCCTCGCAAGTTCCAAGCTTCTAGAAAATTACCTTCAATTTGTAGAGCATTACTGTAAGCGATAATTGCCTCTTTGTAGCGTTCCAATCCGGCCAGGGCGATGCCTCTACCCAGCCAAGCTTCGGGAAAATTCGGATTAATTTGAACGGCTTGGTCAAATGCAGCGATCGCCCCTTCAAAATCTCTCGATTCTGACAGTGTTTGACCGCGCCCGATCCATGCTTCGGGATAAAAAGAATTAATTTGAATTGCCCGATCGAAACAAGCAATTGCCGCATCGGCCCACTGGTGTTTGAGGGCCATTCCTTTATAAAACCAAGCTTCGCAGTCGTTGGGCTGCATTTGCAGTACGCGATCGTAAGCTGTCACCGCTTCTGCATATTTGTGCAATTTTGCTGAAGCAATGCCCCGATTGAACCAAGCCAGACTATTTTGCGGTTGCAGTTGAATGGCGCGATCGTAAGAAGTTACAGCTTCAGCGTAGCGTTCCGCTTTCATCAAAGCCAAACCTCGGTTCAGCCAAGCTTCCCAATTAGTCGGGACGAGTTTCAGCGCGCGCTCAAAAGCGGCCACGGCTTCAGGATAGCGCTCCGCTTGAACCAACACGTTGCCTTGCCGATACCACATGGCGGGCAAATTCGGATGAAGTTGGGTTGCTCTTTTGTAACAGGTTGCGGCTGCATCCCACTGCTGCAATTCCTCTAAAACTCTGCCCCGCTGATACCAAGCTTCGTGCTTTTCTGAATTGATTTGAATTGCGGTGTCGAAAGCAGCGATCGCTTCTGAGTGATTTTGCAAACTTAACAGCCCTGTGCCGCGCAGCATCCAAGCCCAGTATTCTTCGGGATTAATTGCTGTAGCTTGATCGGCGCAGGCTACGGTTTCTGCGTAGGAATGCAGTTGCTTGTAAGCTTTGCCCAGATTCAGCCACGCCCTAGCCCAGTCCGGCTTAATTTGAACCGCTTTTCCGTAGCAAAGGACTGCCGCTTCGTACCTTCCTGCGGCGTACAATCTATTGCCCCGATCGTAATCTGGAAATGCTGCAAAAATTCTTAAAATCGGCGGCAGCAGAGCTGGTTGGGGGTTTGAGGAGTTTTCAGGAGCCGAAGTCGAGAGGTCTGGCATACGCCTTGCACATAAAAAATTTAGTGGGATAACAAGCTTGCGGTCTTATATATTAACTTATGCTTTTCTTAATCTCGCTGCTGTTTGGAAACAAATTTAGCATATCAGGCTTGGTGCAACCAATCATTTTTACTTAATTTGAGTAGGTATAAAATTATGCCCCGTTCCCGCTTTCGTTACACCGCTGTAAAATACCGTCAAGACACAAGCAGATATGTCCTAATTCAGGTTTCAAACCAAATTGAAGATGCTAGAGTTGCACGCGCTTTTAGATTTTACGGACTGTCATTGGGAGTCGATCGACTCGCACCCGAATTATTGGTACGAAGGCCGTTGTCCTCAAAGTGGCGAGCTGCTGAGACTGCCCCGCACTCGAATGTCCGAAGATCTCGCGCGGCGTTTGATGCAGTACCTGGCCGCTGACGATTCCTACGATCGCGAAGGGAAGATGTACGGCATATTACTTGTGGAGATGCCTTCGGGGGAACAGGGGATACTCAAAGCATTTTCCGGGCTGCTGAACGGTTGCAGCATTGTTGAGGGCTGGGTGCCACCGATTCCGGGACGCGAGCGAGTTGCTTTCGATGAAGCCCGCACGTTAACTCAATTGGAGGCGATGAAACAGGAACTTATTGCACTCAATCAACTCCCGCAGCGACAAGAGTATGAAGCCTTATGTCGGGAGTTTGAAGTGCAAATGCAAGTTTTGAGCGATCGGCATCGCAAGTGCAAGCTGCTGCGAGACGAAAAACGCCAGTTACTGTGTCAAACTCTCCCAGCAGAAACACTAGAAATTGCCCTGGAACAACTGAATCAAGAAAGCCGTTTGGAGAAAAGTGAGCGCAGACAATTGAAACGACAGCGGGATGAAACATTGCAGCCGATCAAACAATTAATTGAAGCTGCCGATCAACGGATGCGGGCGCTAAAACAGCGGCGAAAAGAACTTTCCCGCGAACTTCAGACGCAAATGCACGCGGCTTACACTCTGATGAATTTTTTGGGGAAATCGCGATCGCTCTCCTCATTGATGCCAACTAATTCTATTCCCACTGGCACCGGCGACTGTTGCGCGCCAAAATTGCTCCACTACGCGGCAGCAAACAATCTGAAACCGCTGGCAATGGCTGAGTTTTGGTGGGGGCCGCCATCGGAGGATAAGATACAGGGAGAATTTTATGGTGCTTGTGGCGATCGGTGTCAGCCGTTGATGGGTTTTTTGCTGTCAGGATTGGCTCAAAATCCGATTTTTTCTAATATAAATGAGGGTTTGACGGGCGGGCTAGAAGCCCAACCCCTACTCCCCACAAGCAATAATTTTTCTTGTGGAACGGGCATCTTGCCCGTTGCGGGCGGGCTAGATGCCCAGCCCCTACTCCCCACAAATCATCATATTTCTTGTGGAACGGGCATCTTGCCCGTTGCGGGCGGGCTAGATGCCAGCCCTAAAAACCATAATATTTCTTGTGGAACGGGCATCTTGCCCGTTACCCAAATGCCACCGATTATTTATGAAGACAAATGGTTGATAGCGGTCAATAAACCCTCTGGCTTGCTGTCAGTTCCAGGTCGTTATTTGGAAAATCAAGATAGTGTTTTCAGTCGTTTGCGTAACTTATTACCGGATTGTTTAAATTTGACAATCGTGCATCGTTTAGATTGGGAAACATCTGGAATTTTGCTATTGGCGCGAGACAAAAAAACTAGCAGTCAACTCAGGCAGCAATTTGACAAAAAGCAGGTTCACAAAGTTTATGAAGCGGTGCTTTTGGGTACTGTAAAAATTGATGCGGGGACGATCGATCTCCCACTTTGGGGCGATCCAGAAAATCGCCCTTACCAGCAAGTCAATTGGGAGTGCGGAAAACCCAGTGTTACTCGCTTTCAGGTAATGGCGAGGGAGGGAAATTGCGATCGCGTCGAGTGTTTGCCGCTGACGGGACGCACGCATCAATTGAGGGTTCATGCAGCGGATGTTCGAGGGTTGGGGATACCGATTTTGGGCGATCGGCTTTACGGATGTCGGGCTGCTGCGAATCGGCTACACTTGCACGCGCGGGAACTTTCGTTTGAGCATCCGCAGTTGGGAGGAAAGCTGCACTTACAGGCAGAAACACCCTTTTAAGCTAAGGGCGATCGGACAACGAAGGATAGTTGAGTAGTAGGAATTACAGATTTATTGTTGAGTAATCGGAGCAACAAATCGGGGAACTTCAGCTTAAGTTGTCACCCATGAGTAGAGCCGGAAACAAGCTACTTATTACTGATTACTTCTTACTTCTTTTATATCGCATTACTCGGAAATCTCTGCTTCAAAACAGGCATTACCGGACAAGGTTTTTGCTCCTGCAAATTCTCTGGTTTGTTCCAAGTAAAAGGCCCTTTTTTCTCCGCTGCCATCCACAGCAAGCTTTTTGCTCTGGTCATCGCCACATACAGCAGTCGAAACTCTTCTGCTGTTTTCAAATAACCTGCTTGTTCCCAGGCTTCGCCTAGATTTGGTAAAGGATATTTTTCGTGCAAACTCGCTCGAATTTGTGCTCTCGCTACCTCTGCTAAAGTGAAATCTCCTAAAAATCGGGATTGGGGCAAAACTCGCAAATTTCCGGGGATGGTTTGTTCGTGCAGAAACGGCAAAAATACACAATCCCAATCTAATCCTTTGGCTTTGTGCATGGTAATAATTGTTAGTTGACCTTTGCTGGTATAACGTTCTTCTATTTTGTCGTCTGCATCCACAGGTTCAAATCTTTCGGAACTGACAATTTCGCTTAGTACATCCAAAATATTACGCATTGAATTGTTGCCGGCTGTTTGGATTGCTACCCGTTCTGCTAATTTGTCGGCGGTGGCTAATTCTGTTTGGTCGTATTGCAGCGCTAAGGCTAAGAAGGAAATGATTTGGTAGGGTGGCAGTTCTAAGCTAGCTTGCAGCAAACCGCAGCAAAAATAGCGGCATTTGCGAACGGGGTCTGACTGCTGCGGGTCTAGGGGGCCTGGGTAAAGGAATTGTTCGGGGCTAGTCGCAAAAGCATTGTAGTCTTGTTTGGGGATCAGTTGTCGATCGCTCAAAATCTTTAAGGCTGCTTTTAGGTAGTCTGGAGAGTGCGGGCGATCGAGAAATTGCAGCAGTGTTAAGATTTCCCAAGGTACTTGAGAATGTCTGTCCCGTTCTCCCACATCCTCAATTTTAATCCCGTATTTACGCAAATCAAAGCTTAATCCGTGTTTTTGAGGATTTTCCAGCACTTCTTTGATAAACTTACCTTGTTTGTTTTCCCGCACCAAAATAGCCATCGATTTCAGATTTTCTAATGGCAATTTAGCGCTATTTTCCCCCTCGCTAGCTTCCGTGGCTGAATGGATAGCTTTTTCATTCCTTGCGAATTCAAAATCGGCAGGTAAAAATTCCTCAACTAACTCAATTACCCGCTTGCCAATCAACTCAACTGTATGGTAAATATCGCGTGGAGTATGCAATTCTAAGCCTCGACCAATGGGAGCCGGATTGGCATTATGCTGCGGGTCATCGCTGGGTACTGGCTTAATAGTTTGGTCGCGAAAAGGCTTTTCATGTTTTGCTAATTCTGAGCCATTTACCCATTGCAACATAAAGTTAGCGGCATCGATAATCACCTGGGTGCTGCGACCTGCACCGTCCATTGTCGCTAACTTATTCTCTACTTCGCAGTTATCGCAAAATTGGTTAAAATAAATCGGGTCGGCGGGAGTGAAAGTAGAATTAATCGCTTGATTTGGGTCGCCAACTCTGATAAAATTGGGAGGTAAAGTAGGATGATCGGGATCGATCGCCAATGTTTCCAAAAGCCGAGTCTGCAAAGGTGTCGAATCCTGCGCTTCGTCCTCAAAAACGGCAAATACTTGCTTTTGCTCGATCGCCCTCGCCCTCGGATTGTCCAACACCCGCAAAGCTGCTAAAATCATCTCGTCGTAATCGATGAATTCCCGACTCCTCAACAAAGCCTGATATTTTTGATATAAACCCCCAGCTACTGCTAAAATCTCATAACCGTCCCCAGTATCAAGAGCGCTCATTTCTAACAACTGTTCGGGAAACAAACCAGAAGATTTCGCCTCGTGAATCACAGTTTTAGCTACCTGGGGCAAAATTTCTGTCCGCAAAACCGATTGTCGCCGCAGCCTCTCCGTTTCCTCTCCATCGAATTGCTGTCCTTCCAACAAAACTTGATATCGGCGGGGATTTTCAGCAATCCAAAGTTCTACACAGGTGCGAATTAATCGGTGACTTTGAGTTGGAGTAACTAAGGTTGAATTTTCTAAATTTAAACCTGACAAATCAGGATGGCGCATCGCAATATTCAAAGCTAAACCGTGCAAAGTGTGCACGGCAAAACCGCCTTGAGATAAAGACAATTCTGCCAATCTTTCCCGAATTTTAGTTTTAATATTAGCAGCAGCCGATCGCGTAAATGTCACGACAATTAACTGGCGGCGGCTGTGAAGCCCGTTGCGCGCGATCGCAATTGCCGACGCAGCAGCCATTCCCGTAGACTTCCCGGCCCCCGGAACCGCCGAAACAGCAAGGGGGCCGCCTTGCCAGTCCGCCATGTCCTGCTGCCCCGCACGCAAGCTTTCGCGAATTTTAAGGCAAGCTTGTTCTCGCAAAACTGCGGCAGAGTCTAACCCAGAGGAAATGTTGCCAGGGCGATCGATATTGGTTGTCGATCGTATAAAATCAGTATCAAATTCATCTGTCATTCGATTTTAGATTTTAGATTTTAGATTTTAGATTTTAGATTAGAAAAATATTTGTGTCGTTGAGCCTTTTCAAACGTTATCAGAAACCGAGTTGCTTTAGTTGCGCCTATGCCCAGAACCCAAACCGTCAATCGATTTTAGATTTTAGATTTTAGATTTTAGATTGAATAAAGCGACCTCGCTCATAAATCCGGGGGTTGGCGATGGGAAGCGAGGAGCTTTTTTCTCCCTCCACGGATGAATCCGGGGACTTGTGACCAAATTGTTTTCGGTCATCACACCGATATTTATTGGCTTTCATCTGCGTTCATCTGCGTTTATCTGCGGTTAAAAATCCCAAAGTATTCAACCTCTACCGTTTCCATTTCGGTATCGGCTAAACTAACGCTATCTATTCGAGCTTAAATTGAAACCAGCATAAAATTCAATACCCAAGCCTTTTTTAGAGGAGTCACCCAAATGAAAACTCACCTCAAAATCAATTCCCCCCCACACCAGCCAAACCCAAACCCAGCCAACAGCAGCACAACTCGTTTTGCTGTAGCAGTATTCTTAACTTTATCTTCAGCCATTGCTTTGCCTAGTTGCGGAGGATCTCCGCTGCCCAGCAGCGATACAGGCGGCGCAGTTTCATCCAGCAGCCCTGAAAACCAACTTGTCCGATCGGCTCCACCACCCCCTCCTGTACTCCCAGCTATGCCAGGAGTCACAGCCTCAAGACCTCGTGGTATATCACAAAAAGTAGCAGAAACTCCGGCAATCCGTCCCCAACTGATTAAAAAAGCCGAACTCAGCGTAGTTGTCAAATCTATTGACGCCAGCACTAAATCTGTTACCAATATTGTCGAAAAACAGCAAGGCGATATCTTGGGTTTCCAAAATCAAAAGCCTCCGGATTCGAGTGTCCGCCAAACCGCATCTATGGAGATTCGGGTGCCCCAAGAACGTTTAGAAACTACTTTACAGGCTTTAGCAAAACTCGGAAATGTAGAGAACCGTTCTCTGATGGCTGAGGATGTTACCGATCAATTAGTTGACAACGAGGCTAGGCTACGGAACCTCCGCAAATCAGAGGAAATGGTGTTGAAAATTATGGAGCGATCGGGTTCTGTCGGCGATGTGCTCAAAGCTTCTCAAGAGTTGAGCAAGATTCGGGAGTCGATCGAACGCATTGACGCGCAGTTAAAAAGTTTGCGAAATCAAGTAGCCTATTCGACTATTAGCTTAACTTTAGAAGCAGCAGTATCGGCTCAACAAACTCAGGAACCTTCTCTCGGTTTGCGGGCGCAGGAAACTTGGGGAAAAGCGACTCATTCTGTGGGTGAATTGACCCTCGGTTTGTTTGGTTTGGGTATTTGGCTGTTGGCTTACAGTCCTTATTTGCTGTTAATTGCGGCTGCGGTTTACGGCTTTAATCGATTTAAGAAACAGCATTCTGTTCCGCAAATTCAAGAACCGAAACCGCCTCAGTAGTCAGTAGTCAGTAGTCAGTAGTCATTAGTCATTAGTCATTAGTCATTAGTCGTTATTAGTTATTAGTTATTAGTTATTGGTCGCAGCTAACAAATAACAAATAACAAATAACAAATAACAAATAACAAATAACAAATAACAAATAACAAATAACAAATAACAACTAACAACTGCCAACCGTCAACAGTCAACAGTCAACTGACAACTGACAACTGACTAATCATCAATTTGCCATCCATCTTTGGTATAGTCTTCGTCCACAATCTTTTTCGGACGCATCACCAGAACAACTCGCCCCAAAATAGGAATATCTGGGGATTGTTCAAACCAGTACAATTCTAAATTGCCAGCGTTATCGGCGAGGAAATAACTGTCAGCATCCCACTGTCTTTGAGCTCGATCGGCAATAATCAAAACTTCTTCAACTTTGCCTTGCAGCGGTACCGGCAATCTATCGCTCATTTCCAAAACCGCCACCGGATCTTCAGCGTTCAAAATTACCTGCCATCCGGGAATCGCCACCCAAGCTCCGGCTCCAGAAAATTTTACCATTCGGAACGGCTCGATTTCCTCCGGCAAAGGCACTGCCAGCAAATCTCTCGTAGAAAGCGGCAATTTGCCCACAACCGGGACAATCCGGGGCAATTGTTCCTCGGTATCGAGTCGGTAGACTGGTAAGCGGGGCGCTTCCCTTCTCGGAACTACGGTAAAATCGACCAGCAACTGCTCGATTTGCGCCCTAGCGGTTGGGCTGCTAGCTAATTTTAAACCGCGAGCAATTAAGCGCGATCGCTCTTGCAAATCGCTTTTCTGTCTCGCTAATTGCCAGCATTGGTAAGCCATAGCATCGCCGGGAGTGTCTGTGAACCCTTGGGGGAGACTCCCGAAGTGGGAAAACTCCTTGATCGCTTTAGCAACTTGGCGAGCATCGTCAACATCCAAGTTGTGGGTTAGCATCAAAGCAGCCGCCCCGGCCCGCTCTACTTGAGATAGAATCCGAAACTCGTATAAGATATCGCTACCTTTTTTCAAGAAGTGCGATCGAACTTCCTCTGAAGCCCCAGCGTTGACCATGCTGGTGTAAACTTGGGCTGCGACGCTTACTTGATTTTGCTGAATTGGCTCAAAACCAGTTTCTTCAAAAATCCTTTGAGAGTTGTAGCCAGCTTTTAGCAGTGCAGTGCAGGCCTGTCCCCACTCTACCCAAGTGCCTTCTTTTCGGCGGAGCGATCGAATTAACTTTTCAGCATCCACAACATTTGTGGAGGATGCAGATGAAGGAGGGGAGGAATCTTGCGGTGTATCAGTCATAATTGAATCAAAAACTAAGGCTAAGTTATGTGTAATTGGATACCGGCAAGGCTCGTGTCGCGGCAGAGCGATAAATTAATAGTAAGTGAGTTATGAGACTATTGTTACCGGAAAACGAGAGGAAAGCCCCCGACTTCACGCGTGGGGATGAACTCGGCAGCGGATGCGGCCACCTACAGTCTTAGAAAAATCCTGGTTGATTTCTAAAAGCATGATATGATTATATCATGCTAACAGTAACTCACGAGTACAAACTACGTCCAACCAAATCTCAAGTTCAAATATTTGAGATTTGGTTGTCTGTTTGTCGTCAGGTTTATAACTATGCCTTGCGAGAACGGAAAGATTGGGTGAATTCTCGTAAGTCTTCTGTTAATGCTTGTTCGATAGTTGGTGAGTATATTATCTCACCGGATACTCCTAGACCAACCTATGCTAGTCAGTGCAAAGGTTTGGCAGAAGCTAAGAAGCATTGTCCCGAATTAAAGACCCCTCATTCGCAAGTATTGCAGCAAACTTTAAAGGTTTTAGAGTCGGCATTTGTAGCAATGTGGGAGAGAGGGCATGGGTTTCCTCGCTTCAAAAAACGGATGCGATCGTTTGTTTTCCCGGCTGTTAAGGATGCAGCAGTGGAGAATGGAAAGGTTAACCTGCCTAAGATTGGGTGGGTAAGGATGAAAATGTCTAGACCCACACCAGAGGGTTTTATACTCAAGCAAATTAGAGTAGTTAAAAGGGCATCAGGATATTTTGTCATGCTGACCTACCAGTTAGCAGTCAACCTGCCCGCTCGCCCACCGTCAGGACATCCATTAGGGGTAGATATTGGGATTGACAAATACCTCGCAACTTCAGATGGAGAATTAGTCAACAGACCGAGATTTTTTCAGGCACTTCACCGCGAGTTGAAATCACTGCAGCGAAGATTAAAGCATCAAAGAAAAGGGTCTAATAATTGGCTTGCTCTCCAGAAAAAGATTGCTAGAATTCATCAAAAAATCAGTGATACCAGAAAGGATTGGCACTATAAATTAGCTCATAGGTTATGTGACCAAGCAGGAATGATATTCATTGAGGATATCAATTTTAAGGCTTGGGCAAAGGGGATGTTCGGTAAACATACTCTCGATGCAGCCTATGGTCAATTCTTCTCGATTCTGTCTCATGTGTGTTGGAAGCGCGGGGTGTATTTTGCTCGTGTTGATAAAAACTATACGAGTCAAATTTGCCCCCAATGTGGAACCCATACTGGTAAGAAAACCTTGGATGTCAGAATCCATAGTTGTCAGTCGTGCGGGTACACCACTGATCGCGATACAGCAGCAGCACAAGTAATTAGAGACAGAGGTATCCTTGCGGTCGGGCAGCCCGTGAGTAAAACTGCTTCTGGAGGCGTTCTATCGGGGATCGATAGTAATATCGGTCTAGAGTCGAGCCTTTGAGAGAAGAATCCCCCGCATTCTATGCGTGGGGAGTGTCAAAGAATAGTTGCTCGCCTAAATTTACGAAGGGGAGTTTATCGTATTGTTATGGATAATGCCATTTCAGAGCTAGATCAAATTAAACGCCAGCTCATGACCCTACACAGACCGAAAAAGCCCAAAATGCTGGTAGTAGACGACGAACCAGACAATCTGGATTTACTCTACCGCACTTTCCGACGAGATTTTAACGTTCTCAAAGCTGAGAGCGGAATTCGCGCCTTGGAAGTCCTCGGCATCGAAGGCGAGGTCGCCGTCATCATTTCCGACCAGCGGATGCCCGAAATGAAGGGAACGGAGTTTTTGAGCAAAACCGTGCCCCAGTTTCCGAATACGGTCAGAATTATCTTGACTGGTTTTACGGACATTGAAGACTTGGTGGATGCGATTAACTCAGGACAGGTTTACAAGTATATCACCAAGCCTTGGGACCCGAACGAACTGAAAATGGTGGTGCAAAAGGCGGCCGAGACTTATGAAATTCTCAAGCAGCGGACTGAGGAATTGGATCGCGCTCAAAATCAAATACAACTGTTAGCAACAATCATGCAAACGGCTGTGGATTATCCGAGTTTGGAAGCAAGTTTAGATCCAATTGCTACTGCTATAAGTGATAATTTTTTGGCGGACTCTTGCATTTTGCAACTGGTGGAAGGAAATGTTTTAATCCCAGTCCAAGGCTGTCACACCACGGGTTCAACTGTGGAAAATTGGCTGGCGGATGACCCTCTGGTTCGAGAAGCAATTACCTCTCAAACTATTCAGGGTGTTGTGAATATTGGACTCGACACCAACCTAGCGAGTCTGCCGCACTATCAGAAATCCGGCATTCAAGCTCACCTGAGCATCCCGGTGAGTCACAAAGGTCGATCGATCGCCCTGATTTCCATGCAGTGGAAACAACCTTGTTCCCTGCGCCCCGACGAACTCACAACCGTTCACCTCGCCGCTCAAGAAGTTGCTTTGGTATTGACGAGTTTTCAGGGTCATTAGTCATCAGTCAGTCGATTTGAGATTTGAGATTTGAGATTTACTTGCAGCGCAGTGAATCTTGGAGCTTGAACAAAAGTCTAAAATTTTGGAATCTCCACGACGATTGTCGGGAGCTTGTACCTGTTTTTGGGCGGAGCATCAGTCATTAGTTGTCAGTCATTAGTTATTAGTCGGCTCTCTGTCTTGAGTTTAAAATAATAGCAAACGAAGGATTAAAGAAGACAAAATCTCGCGGATAGCTAACAATAAAAAGCATTAATGACTGGCGACAGCATGACATGAATGGACGGATTAATTATTTTTATGTAATGACAAACTAGCAGTTACCAATTACAAATCACCAATTACAAATCACCAATTACAAATCACCAACCACCAATGGCCAATGACTAATAACCCCGAAGAAATTAAAACTATATTTAATCGAATTGCACCAGTTTACAACCAATTGAACGACTGGTTGAGCTTTGGGCAACACCGGATTTGGAAGCAAATGGCGGTGAAATGGAGCAGTGCGGGCCCCGGAAATACTTGTTTAGACTTGTGCTGCGGTAGCGGGGATCTAGCTTTGTTGCTGGCCAAACAAGCAGGGCCGACTGGTTGCGTATTTGGAGTAGATTTTTCCGCCGAACAATTGGCCGTGGCGGCCAAACGCGCGAGACCTTTTCTTACCCCTGCAAGTCCCATTTCCTGGGTAGAAGCTGACGCCCTAGACTTGCCTTTTGCTGACAATTACTTCGACTGCGCCACAATGGGTTACGGCCTACGTAACGTGACTGACATCCCCCGCAGTCTTCAGGAATTGCACCGCGTGCTCAAACCCGGTGCCAAAGCAGCTATTCTCGACCTCCACCGCCCCAGCAATTCCCTAATGCGGAGCTTTCAGCAGTTTTATCTAGACACTCTGGTAGTGCCCATTGCTCAGCAATTTGGCATGACTCAAGAATATGCTTACATTAATCCTAGTTTAGAAAAATTCCCGATCGGCCAGGAGCAAGTCGCGATCGCCCGCCAAGCCGGATTTGCCGCCGCCACCCACTATCCTATTGCTGGAGCTATGATGGGAGTATTGGTATTAGTCAGTTGACTGTTGTCAGTTGTCACTTGTCAGTTGTCAACAGTTAACAGTTAACAGTCAACAATCAACAATTCCCAATTCCCAATTATTGATGAATCCGTCTGACATTTGGCTGTTGCTGGCCCCACCTGTAGTGGGAGGAATTATTGGCTATTTCACTAACGATATAGCTATCAAAATGCTGTTCCGCCCCTATCGAGCTATTTACATCAAAGGGCGGAAGTTGCCTTTCACTCCCGGCTTGATCCCCCGCAACCAAGAACGCTTGGCAAAGCGAATTTCCGACACAATTATGGGTTCGCTGCTGACGCCGGAGGAACTGCAAAACTTGGCGCGCCGCCTCCTGCAAACCGAGCGGATGCAGTCGGTGATTCTCTGGCTGTTGCAGTTGGCGCTGGATCAGGTAAAAGCAGACGCAGAGCAAAAAACGGCTAAAATTCTCGCTAACATTTTGCGAGATTTGCTGGGGGAATCTGTGCCGCGAATTCTCAAAGTTTTGGCGCGCCGGGAAGATTTTTTAGAAGCTCAGCTTAATCAAATTTTTGACCAAGTTTTGCTGGAGATTCAGCTAACTGAAGCTCAGGCGGCTCAGCTTGCTGAGTGGTTGTTGCAGGTAGTAATACCACCGGAAGTGCTGCGTCAGGCTTTAATTGACTTTTTGACGGATCGCAATATTTCGATCATCGATGAAGGGTTTCGAGAAAAAACCAGCGGCACTTATTGGGTAGTAGCAAATTTGTTTGGTTTGCGGAACACTTTAACTCGGCTGCGGACTTTTTGTCTGGATGACAGAGAAGCGACAAATCAGCGCTTAGCAGAGTTAACTATTTCTTTGGGAATTCGCGGGCGAATTCAGGAATGGCTGCAAAATTTGTCGATGCAAAATTTACCGGTTTCGACTGTGAGACAGTTGCGAAAAACTATGCGGGACAGCGTTCGCAGCTACGTTCAGCAACGGGGTACAGATGTACTTGAGGGGTTGAGTAAATCTATTGACTGGGAAAATATTTCGCGGTTGATTCTCAATCGCTTGCAAACTTCAGCGGTGATGAGTGCTTCCCTGGAAATTGTCAGCAAAGAACTGGCTTTGGTTTTAGAGCGTTATTTAGAGCGGGATTTAGAAAATATTGTAGCTCAGGCTATCCCGATTTTGAATATTGACCAGGTGATTGTCGATCGAGTCAAAGGTACTTCTCCTGAAGAGTTGGAGTTAGCAATTCAGGGAATTGTCAAAAGCGAGTTGCAGGGAATTGTAAATTTAGGAGGCATTTTGGGCGTTTTTGTCGGCTGTTTGCAGACAGTTGTGCTTTGGATTCAGCGGTGATTTATTTTGGCAGTTGTGAGATATTTGTTGTAGTCTAATATTCGCTTGACTTGCGCCCACATTACCAAAAACCTGGTTTTGCGACCGTATTAGCCACCTCAGCCAGAGAATTTTTGGTATAAATCGGGTTTTTGTGGCCCAATCCTAATTTACTTATTTTCTAAATCTATGCCAGCCCCCAATTCGGACGATCGCACAAACATCCCAAAAAACCCGCGCAACCTCAGCCGCCAACAATACGAGCGTTTAACCGCAGAAATGGCCACTCCCTACCGGCCTCTGCGACAGTTTGTCTATCTAGCTTGTGGCGCTTCGGGCTTTATCGGCGGCTTGGTTTTCCTCGCTAAAATTGCCTCTGGCCGGGAAATTGGTTCTGCTTTGCCTAATTTTGCCCTCCAAGTCGGAGTTGTGGCTCTGATGGTGTTCCTGTTTCGGTGGGAGCAGCGCGCCGAGGGCCGATCCCCGAAGTCGAAGTAACAAAAATGTACAAATCGATACAAAAATTTATCTGAGGCAATAAAAATTTATAAATATAAAGAAATTATTATGAAATCCTGGTTTTCCAGCGATCCCTGTAATACTAACAATGTGGCTTAAATTGGGGTCAGCAAATTTAAAGACCCTAATCATAAACCGCTTGTAATTCGTTCAATTGGGGTCAGCTTTCATAAAGACCCTAAATATATAAAATCAATTTAAGCCCAGCGCCAGCCTTCACTGATAGAAGAGCTGGCGTTCGGCATTTTGGTAGGATCGGGAGATTGGAAGAGAGAATCATGTCAATTCCGGTTGCACCATCGGTGACTGTGGACTGTGGACTGTGGACTGGGGAGTGTTGAGTGTTGACTGTGGAATCGCAGTCGCAAAACTGAATGGTTGAATGTTATCAGTAGGGTGTACACGGCGTACAGAGAGGCCCGTACCAGCGCCCTGAACCGAGTTTTTTGCCTAGCATCCGATATAGGTAATACCAGTTCCCTAAAATCATGCAACTGTAGACCAGTGCTCGAAATCACGATCGTCATCACTCATTCACCATTCTAAAATCTAAAATGATATCAGTGCTGGGGCGATCGAATAATGTGGCATTTCCCGAAGACCTTAGCCTGTAAAGTAACTAATGAGATGTGTCAAAGTCCAAGTAGAAAAAGATGTTGGGAGATTTTACTATGGGTCGATCATTTTTCAAAGGGCGGTGGACGTTATTTTTAGCAGCAGGCGCGGGAATTGTATTTTACAGCAATGCTGCGGCTGCTGCCGAAAAGGTAGTGCTCAAATACAGTGCGATCCGAATGACTTTACCAGTCAGCGAATTAGAAATTTTTGTAGAAACTGGGAAAATGTCGCCCGGATTAGAAATGCTGCTGGGAAATGCAAAAAAAGACCCGGAAGCGGTTCGCAACAGTCTGACGAGACCTGTCAAAGTCAGTCAAAGCTTTTTGGATCGGACGCTTACCAGCAAGGTTGGGGAAATAATTCTCGATGAAGTGGGTCAGGTAATTCGCACTCCTTCTGGGAATGCAAATCGAGAAGCTTTGCGCGAGGCCTTGGTGCTGTCTGCAACTAATGATAACGAGATTACACTGCTGGAAGCGATGAAGAATTATCCTACTCCCGAAGTTTATGTTGAGGGCGATCGCTTAGTTGAAGCTTACGGCAAACTTGTAGCTTTGTCAGAACAATTGGGCGGCGTTTCCGAACGGCTGCAAGACATTTTGAACAAGATTCGTCTGCCTAGATTGTAGTGGATTTGGTCAAGGACGGTTGATTGCTTCGAGCGATCGCAGAATGTTGCTGAACCTGAATCAATTACAGCCCACATTCCGCACTTCTTAACATAGTCAAAAGTATGTTGACGAGAAAACGTCATCCTAGGAATTTAATCGCCCACATATTCTCTATAATTAATGACTATTGAAAACAGATACACACTCCTTAATAAAAACTCATATTTCTACATATCAGCGGAATGCTTGTAGCCAAATAATTACAGCCATTTCTTACCAAAAAATTCCCAATAAATGTTAAGACCTGCGGAATGTGGGTTACAGGGAAGTTACATTTTTTTTGTGCAAAATTTGCCTAATTTTTACACAACTTAAAAAAAATATAACTCCAGGCAAGCTCCAAATCTCACGGGAATCAGTCATTCCTAATTCTAAAATCTAAAATCAGATAACTTCGCTGTAATATCTATCTCATGATAGATGTTCTACAGTAAAAAAAAGTTTATGAAGGACTAGCAGTGTTGTTTGGCAGGAAAGTATTTAAAACAAGGCGGGTAAGAGCTTGTGTATCGCCGATAAACTGAAATACTATCGGGTGGATAGTGCCGATTATCTATCTTACGATAGATAAATTCTCTCAGAGTCAGGCGCGGGCGGAAAAACGGCTGCTCATTAGTAAGCTTGTGCTACAAAAGATGCCATTACGCAATGTATTACCAAAAACTATAAAATCCCAAAAATAGAATCAAAAACGCTGATACTCCCTTAATTAACACTTGCACTTGTTCGACTCTACTTACTGAGTAAGACTAGCAACATGAACAACAATCCTATTCGTCCAAAAGACCGTTTTTTGGTGTTCGGTGCTCCGGCGATCGAAGATGCTGAAATTCAAGAATTGGTGGCAACAATGAAAACAGGTTGGTTGGGTACAGGGCCGAAAGTGATGAGTTTTCAAGACGAATTCAATGCTTACAAGGGTTCTCAGTACGCGATTGCAGTCAATTCTTGTACAGCGGCAATGCACTTGAGCCTCCTTGCTACTTCGTTACAACCGGGGGATGAAGTCATTACTACTCCAATGACTTTTTGCGCTACAGTTAATGCCATAATCCACGCCGGGGCAACACCGGTACTGGCGGATGTAGATCCGGTGACAATGAATATTGACCCGGCTCAAGTCGAAGCTAAAATAACTTCAAAAACTAAAGCAATTTTGCCAGTTCACTTCGCGGGTCGTCCCTGCGATATGGATGCGCTTTGCGAAATTGCTAGCCGTCACAAATTGAAGTTAATTGAAGATTGTGCTCACGCGATCGAAACAGAGTACAAGGGGCGGAAAGCAGGGACATTTGGCGACTTCGGATGCTTCAGTTTTTATGTTACCAAAAATATCACGACGGGTGAAGGAGGAATGATTCTGGTAGCGAGTCAA
Organism: Microcoleus sp. K1-B1; assembly: GCF_036704705.1. Lineage (NCBI taxonomy): Bacteria > Bacillati > Cyanobacteriota > Cyanophyceae > Oscillatoriales > Microcoleaceae > Microcoleus > Microcoleus sp. K1-B1. The sequence goes on from NZ_JAUBSH010000056.1 coordinate 18,852, forward strand.
GAAGATACCGACAGACTCAACATTTTAGCGCTGCATGGTATGAGCAAAGATGCTTGGAAGCGATTCGGAGACTCGGGTTACAAGCACTACCAAGTGGTGGGAGTGGGTTTTAAATACAATATGATGGATCTGCAAGCTGCGATCGGCATTCATCAAATGAAACGAATTACTCGTTATTGGCAGCGACGGGAGCAGATTTGGCAGCGCTACAACGAAGCATTTGCGGATCTGCCGATTACTTTGCCCGCCCCGCCCGAACCGGATACAATTCATGCTTATCACCTGTACACCATTTTGGTAGATGAAGCCAAAGCAGGAATCAACCGGGACGAGTTTCTCAACGCTATCAATGCTGAAAATATCGGTGTCGGCGTACATTACAGGAGTATGCCGGAACATCCTATCTATCAAGAAATGTTTGGATGGCAGCCGGAAGACTATCCGAATGCTGCGTACATCGGGCGGCATACAGTTAGCTTGCCGATTTCGGCAAAATTAACAGATGCAGATGTCGAAGATGTAATTGCTGCTGTTAAAAAATGTTTAGCGACGAGCAAAGTTCGGAATCGATTAGAACTGACAGCCTGCCAAGTTGCCTAGACTATTAGCCAAAAAACAATGTGAAACCTCTCCGGCTAGTCAGCATTTACAGGGTATTCCAGGTTTATGAAATTCACCTCAGAAAGCGGGTTTCTTTACAGTTCTCGCATCATTACTGATGCTGTTGCTCGAAACCCGGTTTCTCCGTACTACATCCACATAAAATATGCTGTAAGCTGTTGTGCATTTAATTTGTATGTTGAGGGCGGGCTTTCCTGCCCAACCCCTACTCCCCACAAGAGGAAAAATTTATTTTACTATGCAATTTAAATGCGGATTAGCTTATTGAATGACGGTTCACCTTCAGCACCTTAAAATTTTACACCCTTTCAACGTAGTGCAATTGGAGTTTTTGATTGATACAAATATAGTGTTTGGTATACCCCAAACTATATTTGTATCAATCAAAAGTTCTAATACCCAAAAATGGGGGGCGTGGTTTCCGCCAGCTAAAAATCTTTGCTCAGGAACAAACAACCGATTGTTTAGCATATTTCAATTTGTCAAGTTGCTAAGGAAAATAATCAATAATGAATAAACAGATTGGCTACTTTATCCCTGAATTTCCCGGACAAACTCATACTTGGATATGGCGAGAATATCAAGCAATTCTCGATCTTGGTATGAAACCTCACATCATATCAACCCGCCGTCCGCTCACTAAAGTTGTACATACTTGGGCTGAGAAAGCGCGAAGTATGACTGATTATTTGATACCCTTTGAGATCAAAGATTTTGTGAACGTTCCCATAGAACTCATCAAAGCTAGCCCGATTGCCTGGTGACGCTGCCTCAGTGTAATTGCTAATACTAAAAATATATCCTTTTCTCCAAGGCTTTACTATTTGTTATGGGTTGTTATGGGGGCTAAGCTAGCTTGGCTTGCCAGAGCCCAGGGCTGGTCTCACGTCCACGTTCATTGCTGTAGCAATGCTGCTAATATTGCCCTATTTGCCTCCATACTTTCGGACATCACTTATAGTCTGGCTCTTCTCGGTCAGTTAAAAGATTTTGGACCCAATCAAGAACAAAAATGGAAACATTCTGCTTTTGCTTCTATAATGTTTGAACAACTCCTCAACTATGTCAAAGATGAGCTGGCAGGCTTCTTGCCCAAGGATTTGAGGGTATCACCAGTCGGTGTAAATCTCGATGAAATTAAGCGTAAAACTCCTTATAATTTTTGGCAGGAAGGCAGTCAATGCCTAATTTACACTTGTCGCCGTCTCAATATAGCCCAAGGACAAAAGTACCTGATTGAGTCAATTAACTTGCTTCGACAACAAGGGTTTGATGTCCGCTTGCATATTGCTGGGGAGGATGCAGAAGCTGGTAATGGCTACCGTAAAGAACACGATAAATTCATTCAAGAGCAATCAATCTCTGATTATGTTGAGCTGCTTGGTTCTGTCTCAAAAGAACGAAATCGCCAAGGTTATCAAGAGGCTGATATTTTTGTTTGACCCCGCTTGAAAGAGGAAATTTCTGTAGCTGTTATGGAAGCTATGGCTATGGAAACTCCTGTAGTTGTGACGCAGGTGGGTGGAATGGCGGAACTGATAGATAACGGTGTTGACGGTATGCTAGTCCCGCCGGAAAATCCACAAAAAATGGCAGAGGCCATAGCAAAATTGCTAAAGGACAAAGAATTAACATTGAGCCTGATTTAAAAATCACGACAGAAGATTGCTGCTAAATTCCACCATCGGCGTAGTGCTCAGATATTACTTCAGTTGTTGGAGGAACTCCGTTCAGGGGGTAAAAACTAGGTTAAAAGCATTGCTAGACCAGGTTTTCAGTTAAATGACCAAGCAAAAATATCTTCGCGGGTATGAGTCAGTAAAAGAGAGTGGCGATCGTAGAGAATCAGGTTCAAGCTTATCTAGAACGATCTTATGAGTCAATAAGCCTGTCGAGAATCCGCTATCTTTTTTGAGGTTCAGGGGATTCAATGCTTTTACCATCAAGGTAAGATAAGCGTTGTCGCCCCGTCAAGGAACTCAGCTCATTGTTTTAAGATTGAACACGGTGATTTTATTTGAGTAGGTATCGATAACGTCCTAGCTCCTGAATAGAAGGAGCTAGGATATCTATGATTCATTCTAAAACGCCCTTTGTTCTGAAAAATCGTTAAATTAACGCCGTGTTTCAAGTTGGTTTTAAACATGGGGCGATGGGAATGTACTATCGGTTACAGCATTTGGCTTGGCTGCTCTCAGTAAGCCAAAGTTTCTAAAGTTTCCCGCAGATAGGAACGAACCTGCTGATCGATGGTGGCATTTTGCTGCTGACGCTCAAAATTGAGTTCTAGCTGCCAGCGTTGAAATCCTGAACTTGCGCCGATCGCGGATTTGAGACTGCCCCAGATTTCAGAATCTTGGCACAGCTCGATCGGCTCTGCGGCTTGAGGTTCTTCTGCGAGCGGTAGATAATTCGCCATATTGTTATACCTCTGTTTTAATCCCTTGTAAGGATTGAAAGCTGACCTTGACACTCTCTATTATAGATTCTTCTCTCCAAAGAGCCAACATAAAATATCCACAACCTGCGATTAAAAATTAAATATTAAGACTATTAATAATCTCTATCCGAAGAGGGGCCTTACCTATTTTTTTTACAGCATACATCTGTACAAATTAAAGTAGCTTAAACTACAATTGTCCCCCTTTTAATTTTTAATTTAACTTTTTTTCGCTCGACTGTTCGGGTAGAGATGTAAGGCTGTGGGTGTCAGCAGGTTGTGGGTTGACAATACTGCCGACTGACGAATTCCCTATGCCGGATGCTGGCCCAATGGACTCTGCAGGTGCAGCCACAGCGGCAGTTGTCTCGGCTGCCAAAGCCGGCAAAAGTCGATCGACCTGCCAAGGCGCGATCGTAAAATCCTGCCGAATTTTTTCTAAAACATGAGGCTTTGTCGCTGCAAATTCTGATTCCGGCGTCAGCAAAACCCCCATGACACTGGCAGACACCTGCAAAAACAAATTGCTAGCTAAAAAAGCAGCAACTGCCAACAACAATCCAGCCCACCGCCAGGAAGGAGGAAAGGGAGCCACCGAAGCCGCGAGGGGAGCCAATCGGTAGATTTGCCACAAAATTACTGCCAGCAAAACAGCGACAAAAAGAGCGATTCCTTGATTTAACTTAGTTTTAAAGCGAGTCAGAATCCGCTGTTGCACAGAAGTTAAATTCTGCGGTTTCACCGCCACAACTAAAATACTAAAAATGTAAAAAGGGCGGAACCACTGCATCCACAGCACAGGAACAATACCTGCTACAGCCACTAAAAATATTTCTAACCAGATAGGGAGCAGGGGAGAACCCACTGCGAGTCCCAGCAAACACAGTCCCAGGAAAATCGGCAGTGTAGCCGCCCCAGAAAGGTGAATCCACAAAAAAGGATCGGACCAAAAAGAACGCACTTTAAATAATTATGAGTTATGAGTTTTGAATTTTGAATTTTGAGAGTCTGGGAGGCACTCTCAACCAAGAAACCCGGTGCGAAGAGTAGATATCTAGCCGTCTAACCAAGCATTGTGTGAGGAAACTCGATTGCTTTGCGTAAGTCTTATTTAAGTTTTAAATTTTGAATTTTTAGCAACAGCCAAGACGATGAGGACGTTGTTAGTTGTGAATATATTTGCTTTTCTTACTTCTTCCTTCTCTCCTCGATAACTAAAACCTTCTGCCTTGTCTGGCTTCTTCCTTCTGCTATAAGTTAAAAACAAAATTTGGGAGTGATGAGTTTGGGAGTATTGAGTGAAGAGAAGAGTTGCGAGCGATCGGCAATTTGATTGCCATCGCTCAAAAATTCTCTTCCCACTCAACACTCACAACTCAAAACTATTGAGAGAGAGTCCGGCGTTTAGTAACCATCCGGTAGGCTTCAATAATATCGCCATCCGCCCAGTCGCTAAACCCACTCAAGGAAATGCCGCATTCAAAGCCAGCATTGACTTCCTTGGCATCTTCCTTCATCCGTTTTAGGGAGTCGAGGACACCTTCGTAAACGACATTGTTACCCCGGCGCACCCGCACCTTACAGTTACGGATGACTTTGCCAGAGAGTACCATACATCCAGCCACAGCGCCGCGACCGATCGCAAAGACAGCGCGCACTTCGACTTGACCCAAAGGTTCTTCCACCAATTCGGGTTCCAGCAGGCCTTCCATCGCCCCTTGAATGTCATCCAAGAGGTTGTAGATGATGCTGTATTCCCGCACGTCTACCCCCGCTTGGTCAGCCGCGAGGCGAGCGTCGGTGGCGAGAGTAGTATTGAACCCGATAATTACAGCATTACTGGCTGCAGCGAGGTCAATATCTGTTTCTGTAATTTCGCCAGGAGCAGATAGCAGCAGTCGGAGTTGAACTTCTTTTTGAGGAAGTTGAGTCAGAGCGCCGACAATTGCTTCGAGGGAGCCTTGGACATCTGCCTTCAAGATCAAGTTGAGTTCCTTGAGAACGCCTTCCTTAGCTTGTTGAGAGAAGCCGCTGAGGCTGATCCGGCCGCCTTGGAGCAGGCGGGAATCTCGTCGGGAGGTAGCTCTTCCAGAGGCGATCGCCGCAGCTTCTTTTTCGTTTGCGAAGACATCAAACTCGTCTCCGGCGCGAGGCACTTCTCGCAGCCCCAGCACTTCCACCGCGAAGGATGGAGTTGCTTGCTCTACGCGATCGCCCCGGTCATCGATCATGGCGCGCACCTTGCCCAAAGCCGAGCCTGCGACCACAATATCGCCCACTCGCAGAGTACCGTTCTGCACCAGCAGAGTTGCCACAGGCCCCCTTGCCTTGTCGAGGTGAGCTTCAATCACAGTACCCTTAGCCGGTCGGTGCGGGTTGGCGTTGAGGTCTTCCATTTCCGCCACTGTCAGAATCATTTCCAACAGAGTATCCAGGTTTTCGCCTCGGATTGCGCTGACTGGAACCATCGTGATATCGCCGCCCCAGTCATCTGCGACCAAGCCGTACTCAGTAAGCTCTTGCTTCACCCGTTCCGGCTGAGCACCCTCCTTGTCAACTTTATTGATAGCCACGACAATTGGCACTTTCGCCGCTTTCGCGTGGCTGATCGCTTCAATTGTCTGGGGTCGCACGCCGTCGTCCGCCGCCACCACCAAGATGGCGATGTCCGTAACCCGTGTTCCCCGAGCCCGCATCGCTGTAAAGGCTTCGTGACCGGGCGTATCCAAAAAGACCACCTGCTGGCTCTTGCCTTCGTGTACCACATCCACGTGGTAAGCACCGATGTGCTGGGTAATGCCCCCAGCTTCTCCCTGAGCCACCTTGGTTTTGCGGATCGAGTCGAGCAAGGTAGTTTTACCGTGATCCACGTGACCCATAATCGTTACTACTGGGGGACGGCGTTCGAGGTATTCCAAATCCGCTTCGTCCAGCATCTCGATCACTTTGATAGCTGGGGCTACTTTTTCTGGGGTTTCCACCTCTACGCCCATTTCTTCGGCTACCATCCTCACCGCTGGAATGTCCAGGGTTTCGGTAATATTTACCGCAATTCCTTTAGAGAAAAGCCGCTTAATAATTTCGGTTTCGGGAACAGCCAGAGTAACTGCTAGTTCTTGAACGGTCATCGGCCTGCTCAGCAGCAGCTTTTCTGGACGTTCTACCTTAGCTTCGGCTGTTTTGCCCCGGTTGCCGCGTCCCCCGCTCGAACCTGAAGAACTTTTATCGTGAGAAGGGCCTGGTCTCTTATTTTTTCCGCTGCTTCCAGGTGCGCCCGGAGTTGGTGTTGACTTGGGTGCTGCTTGTCCCTTCGCTTTAGCTGGCCGGGCTAGGGACAGGCTGACCGTGACTGGTGCTGGCAGATCCAAGCCGTTTTCTAAGTCATCGTCATCCTCGTCTATGGGTTTGAGGCGAGAACGTTTTGCCTTAACAGCTTTGGCAGCTTTGGCAGCATCTGAGTTTTCGTCATCATCTTCTTCCCAAATGACCGATGTCTTTTTGGCAGGACGAGGGAGGGAGGGCCTTTCGAGGAGAGGAATCTCCAGCAACGGCGTATTATCTTCTTCATTGTCATCAGTGTCATCCCCTAGCGCTCCGGTGCCACCGCCCCGGCTACGCAGCCCGGTAGCTGACGTTGCGGGGGCCAGGCTCCGGCGCGGCCCACCGGGCTGGGGTCGATCGGCAAGTGGAGTTTTGACTGGGCCACCAGCGCCTTCCCGGCGCGGTCTTTGCGCGTCGCGAGATTCGGTAGGAGATCCCGGTGCAGGTCTGCTGGGGCGGCTGGGTTTAGCCGGCGCTTCCAGAGTTTCTGACTGTCCTGATTGCTCTTGATCGGTTTTTGCAAGTTTGAGTACCGGCTTGTTTCCCAGATTTTGTGGGCTACGGCTAGCCGACTCGGACGCCCCTCTGACTGGCGGCGACGTGAGTTTTGCCGACGGCGCAGGGGGGGCGATCGGCGCTTGCTGGGTGCGTTCTGGAGCCTTTTCCGACGGCGGTTGAGGTGCCGCCGGTGCCTGAGCCTGGGCGGTGGTTTCCGGGGCGATCGCACCTACATTTTCCGACACTTCTGACGAAGCCGCCGAGACAGCGACATTTGGCTTCGACAGTACAGGTCGATTGATATTCGGTTTAGCTGGAGGCTGGAGTTGTTGAGCTGCAGGCGACTTGGGAGGAGTTGCCACGGTTGCCGCCGGCTGATTTTTGTTCTCCTCGTTGCCTGCAGGCTGGGAGTTTGCACCAGCCGGTCGTACTTTTGGACTGCGTATTTCTAAAATTTGCTGCTTTTTTTGTTGGTCGTTAGGGTGAGGGCCAGATTCTCTAGATGGCGCTGCTGCTCTTTCGGGTGGAGCTGGCTTGCCGGGGGAAGAGTGGCTACTGGCTACGTATTTTTCCGCCGTTTTGCGAATGCGCTCTGCTTCGGATTCTGTAATTGTGCTGCTGTGGCTCTTGACTGAAATATTGAGCCGCTCGCAAACTGCCAAGATGTCTTTATTATCCAAATTTAGTTCCCGTGATAATTCGTAAATTCTTACTTTGCCGTTGTTCATCCACTCTGCCCTCTTTTGTGCCAACCAGTTTTTACATTGTGATTTTTTGTGCTAATGACGACATCATTCGGTGTGATTGATTCAGTGTCAGGAATCGGGGTTTTGGTACTCGCTCAGCAATTTTATCTAAAAGATGCAACTCGCTGAAGTCTGCGGTTGAAGAATTCTCAAGTCTGTTTGGGAACTTGGAACTCCGAAGTCTGAGTTTTGGCAAAACCCACTCTCTCAAGCTTCAAAGTTTGCCTTTCCACCTTGAGGATACCTCTGCTAGTACCCTACCCTTATCTAATCTGACACAAATCTTTCCAGACTGGTGGGCAGATCGGATTGGGGTTTTATAGCTGGCGCTACCGGTAATTACTGGTAGGGCTGCCAAGAGGGTTTATACAGTCGATGCCGAACTATTGTCGGTTTTTCGTCCGGCTAGGCCAGAGTAAGATGTACAGTCAGATGTGGCTAAACGCTGCCAAAGTGTTTGGTACAGTTCGTCAGACACAGACGCTTTGAGCGATCGCCCAAGTCGATTTTTTTTCTGAGCTGCTTTGAGGCATTCGGCTTCCCGACAAAGGTAAGCAGAACGGCCCATGCCACGATCTAATTGTACCTGATGAGAAGGATAGAGCCTGACTACTCGCCAAAAAGCTTCCTTTGGAGCTATTTTTCGACAACTTGCACAGCACCGGTAGTTCGGTTTCATTTCTTGTCAGAGGGGGAGTAGGGGAGAAGTCCTCCTTGTCTGGCGAAGATAGAAAATCTTATGACAAGGAGTCAGAAGACAGAATTCAGAATTCAAAATACGCCATGCCCCAAGTCAGGGGTAACGGTCAGGGAAAAAATTTTTTGTGATCCACGATTCAAATCGCGGGATTTAAACCTCGATTCTCCATCCTGTCGCACAGAACCCATTCTGGATTCTCGTTGTTGAATTCTGAATTCTTCTTCGGTAAATGTCACAGTTTTTAGACAGCGGCTTCGGTTTCCTCCGTGGCGGCTGCCTCCTCTTCCTCAAATTCTGCAGTTTCCTCGTCGTAGTCGCCCGCTTCGTCTGCGTCGTAGTCGTCTGCTAGTTCTTCGAGCCTAGTTGCTTCTGCTGCCAATTTGCTGTCTTCGGCCGCGCGATCGTACTTAGCAATATCTTTGATATCGATTTTCCAACCAGTTAGGCGGGCTGCGAGACGGACGTTCTGACCTTCTTTGCCAATGGCAAGACTTAGTTGGTCTTCAGCGACCAAAATGTGAGCTCTCCTGCCTTCTGGAGCCACTAAACGCACTTCATCTACTCTAGCGGGACTCAGAGCGTTAGCAATATAAGTTGCTGGGTCTGGAGACCAGCGGATCACGTCGATTTTTTCGCCGCGCAATTCGTTGACTACTACTTGAATTCGCGATCCCCGCGCTCCGATGCAGGCTCCTACAGGGTCTACGTCGCGATCGAGAGTATCAACTGCTATTTTAGTCCGGGGGCCGACGTGCCTGGATGGCGGATTTGCCTCCCTGGCTACGGCGACAATCCTCACCACCCCGTCTTCTATTTCTGGTACTTCGTTAGCAAACAGGTAAACCACCAAACCTGCGTCGGCTCTAGAAACAAGTAACTGCGGCCCTCTAGTAGAGCCTTCGCCTACTTTTTTGAGATAAACCTTGAATGTAGCGTTTGCCCGGTAATTGTCGTTGGGCAACTGTTCGCGCTTAGGGAGTTCGGCATCTACTTCTGGCTGACCGAAGCTGCTGGTAACTGCTAAAATTACCGACTGCCTCTCAAACCTGAGAACTCTTGCTTGAAGAACTGTTTCTTCTAAATCTTTAAACTCTTCTTGAATCATTTTGCGCTGTTGGTCGCGCAGTTTTTGAGCGAGAACTTGTTTGGTTTGGATCGCGGCCATGCGACCAAATTCTTTTTGATTTGGTGTTACGTCTACGAGCACGATGCTCCCAGGCTGAGCTTCCGTGGCTACTTCTTGCACTTCCGAAAGTGAGATTTCGTGATCGGGATTGATGACTTCTTCGACAATAGTTTTGTTGGCTAAAACGCGGAAACCTTCTTGTTCGGCATCGAGTTCTACATCAAAGTTGTCGAAGTATTCTTCGCTGAAGTGATCGAGTTTTTGGGTGCGGCGGTAGCGTTCGTATCCTTTGAGCAGGGCTTCTCGCAAGGCTGCTTGGACGGCGTGTTTGGGTAAATTGCGTTCTTTGCTAATACCTTCGACCATTTCTTTTAGTCCGGGCAGGGGAACCATTGACATATAAAACTCTCCTTTTTTGCTGTGGTAATAAGTAACTGGTAATCGGTAATTTGTACTTGGAAATTTTCAAGTAGAAGTGATGACAGAGGAGTGATGAGTTACTGGATAGGATTAGGGTCACTCGGTGCTGTAACAATTTATTTGTTGTCCCTATTCAATCCGCTGCTACAGATATGATTGTTAAAAATTAACTCGCAGCCAAGCGTTTTCAGCTTGCTGCGAGGCAATCTCAAAACTCAAAACTCAAAACTCAAAACTCAAAATTTCCCTTTACATCTCCTTTCCTTCGTCTAGTTCAACTTTGACAATCTGAGGGCGGGGAATTTTAACCTGTCGCCCTTTTTGATTGAGATAAACCGCTGTTTCATCCCGGCCCAGGAGTAGTCCTTTCCACTCTTTGATTCGCGAGTCCGGTTCGGTGGTTTTGGCTGTCACGGGGAAACCTTTAAAGGTAATAAATTCTCGATCGCTGCTGAGCAATCGGGATATTCCGGGACTGGAAATCTCTAGCACGTAGGCATCGGGTATGATGTCGGCTGCCTCTAACTCAGCATCGAGGGCTGTGCTCATGCGCTCGCAGTCGGCTAAACCAGTGTCTTGTTGGAGGTTGCGGATGTCTACCCGCAAGACGGGAGGATTTTGGTTGGTGTGAAACACTGCTCCCACTACTTCCAATCCCAGTGTTTCCGCAACAGGGGTAGCTAAGTCAATGATTTGTGGGATTAGGGGATGAGTCATATCGAATACTTAAGTTAAAACTCCTAAACTCGGACACGGGCAAGGAAAAATTTGGTGTTGAGATTGCTTGGCTTTGAGGTGGTTTGATTAGGTGGCTGCGACTTTCGTCTTCAACTTTGGGACTTACCCAACATCCCAGCAGGGGATCTCAAGCGGGGGGGTACCCCTACTAAATCAGTCCTCAACTTGCAAATCAGACGCCCTGAGCTCTTTTCCTGCGACTAATGCAACAAAAAAAGTGGGCTTGACCCACTCCTAGGTAAAACAATTTCTTCCAAGAAGTTTGAGGACTTCTTCTGATCGAAGGGAGGCCTCAGTTCTCAGTTTAGCTCGATCGCCCGCCCGGTGACAAACCGATCGCCCTCGGCGGACTGTCCGAGGGCAGAAGAGGAGAGCTGACAGGGGGAATAAGGACGACTTCATCACCGTTTTGGAGTGGGGTGTCGCGTGTGGCAAATTCCTGGTTGATACCCAAGCGGGTGCGATCGCCCCTATAACAGTGGGGAAGTGGCACTCAGGCCTTCTAGGACTTGCGATACGGGAGTTTCTTTGGGAAATTCTAATTTCAGTTCGGACAAGCCCTCTGCTTCTTGATAGGCGGCAAAGAGTTTGACAGTGAGGGTGATTGGTAGATTAGACATGGGCGATCGCCAAATTAACAGTATATTGACCAAACAGCCAAACTAAAATTAACCCTAAAAAATCCCCATTACTAATGCTGAATTGGAAGCTCAATTACAAACTCTACCCCCCATTCGGGCGACGAAATGCAGGTCAGCTTACCACCATGTTTTCGTTCTACGATCTCACGGCTAATAGACAAACCTAAACCTGTCCCTTTACCTACTGATTTAGTAGTAAACATCGGCGTGAATAAATGCTGCATTACTTCCTGAGTTATGCCAACCCCATTATCAGCGATCCGAATCACCACTCGGTCATCCTGAAGCATTTCCGTGCAGATCCGAATCTGTGGAGTGTTATTGCTCTGTTTCTTTTCCCCACACAGCGGACAACTGATCGTAGACTCTTCTAAAGCATCTATTCCATTCGCCAATATATTCATAAACACCTGATTTAGTTGCCCCGGATAACACTCTACTAGCGGCAATTCCCCATACTCTTTAATCACTGCAATTCCTGGGAAACTTCCTTTAGGTTTCAGTCGATGCCCTAAAATTAATAAGGTACTATCTAGCCCATCGTGAATATTCACTGGCGTTAGTGCCGATGTATCCAAGCGAGAAAAATTACGCAGTGACTTAGAAAGATTGTAAAGTCGCTCTGTTCCTACCGCCATTGAATCAATAATTTTGGGCAAATCTTCAACAATAAAATCTAACTCAATCTCCTGGGACTTATCCTCAAGTTCTGATGTCGAAGTAAAGTTGTGCTGGCAAAGCCGAGTCATCTCGATCAAATCGGCAATATATTCCTTAGCAATCGGAATATTATTGGAGATAAAACTAACTGGATTGTTAATTTCGTGAGCTACCCCAGCTACAAGTTGACCCAGACAAGCCATCTTTTCACTTTGAACGATTTGCACTTGAGCTTTTTTAAGATTATCCAAAGCTTGAGAAAGTTCAGCCGTTCGTTCTTCCACCCGTTTTTCTAACTCCTGCGCGAGCTGATGTAACGCTGCTTCTGCTGCGAGCCTTTCTTCTATTTCCCGTTTGAGTACCAGATTTTGATCGGCAAGAATTTTAGTAAGAGAACGCAGCTTTAAATGGAGGTTGACGCGAGCTAACACCTCCTTTTGTTCAAAGGGCTTAGTAATGTAATCCACAGCCCCTAGATTAAAGCCTTTGACCTTATCTCCTATGTCCGAAAGAGCCGTCATAAAAATTACCGAAATTTCGGTTGTCAAGGGACTTGCCTTCAGCCGATGACAGGTTTCAAACCCGTCAATTCCTGGCATCATCACATCTAACAGAATCAAATCAGGTTGACTATATTCAGCCTGTTCGATGGCAGTTTCGCCATCAGTTGCTACCAATATCTCCCATCCCGAACCCGCTAAAGCTTCAGAAAGCACGTCTAGATTGCTAGGATTATCATCGACGATTAAGATGCTACTTGTTTCCATATTTGCTGCCTTCATTCTTTTTCTATTCTGTGGGATGTAATAAACTCTTTTATTTTTTTGACTTGATAGCCTTGGGCTAACTGGCGCAGCTCAACAGCAAAGGACACAAATTTCTGATCCAATTTCTCTATGTGCTCAGTGCGCTTCACAATTCCTTTCACGTTGCCTCTCATCGCCAGTTCAAGTAGGAGTTCAATTTCTCCTGGCGGGGGAGCAACTACAGAATTGGATTCAGAAAGTGATTGAGGATCAGAGGAAAATGGAATATTGCTGATTTTTTCATTTTTTCGTTCGTCATATATCCATTCAAGTTTTAAATACTTTTGCAACATCTCAAATAGCTCTTCTGCCTGCACTGGCTTACCGAGAAAATCGTTGGCTCCCCCCTCCAAACTTTTATGTTGATCGGTAGCAAATACACTGGCAGATGAAGCAATGATTGCCACGTCTTTATAGTGTGACAAATTTCGGATACGGCGCATCATCTCAAAGCCATCTAACACTGGCATCACCAAGTCAGTGATAATCAAATCGAACTGAAACTCTTCTATTTTTTCTAAACCTTCTTGACCGTTTTTAGCTTCGGTTACTTCAAAGCCGAGGGGTTCCAGGAGATTCACAATGACCGAGAGGTTTTCCCATTTGTCATCCACAACCAAAACTTTCTGCTTTCTACCTTGGTAGCCAACCAGCTTTCTTTGCTTGGCAATCGTGGCTGTATTTGCCCAGTCTGCCGCTTCCGGTAAATCCAAATCTAGCCAAAAAACACTGCCTGTTCGTGACTGACTTTTTACTTGAATCGTACTACCCATCATTTCGACAATTTTCTGGCTAATTGTTAAACCGAGTCCGGTTCCTTCCGCCTGACGATTGCTGTCTCCTACTTGTTCAAAAGGCAAAAATATTTTTTTTAATTGTTCTGGTGTCATACCAACGCCAGTATCTTCTATTTGAAACCGAATTTTGTGAATTGGTGAGGCTACCTTTTGCCGATGGCTTTGTACCTTTTCACCTGTCCCTTTTTCCAGATGTTCTATCTTAAAAGTCACTCGTCCACCATCGGTAAACTTAATTGCATTGCTCAGTAAGTTAATTAGTACCTGTCGTAAGCGTTTCTCGTCAGCGTAGATGCCAGCAGGCAGGTCAGAACTGGGTTGATAAACAAAAGCAATTCCTTTTTGTTCGGCTCGGATGCGGCAGATTTCTGCGACTCCCTGCAAAAAGGAAGGAAAATGGAAATCTTTCGCGTACAGTTCCAATTTCTGGGCTTCTATTTTAGCGAGGTCTAAGATGTCATTGATCAGGGTTAGCAGGTGGGAGCCACACTGGTGAATAATACTGATGCCTTGGAGTTCCTTCGGAGCCATCGTTTTTGAGCGTTCTAGGATTTGAGCGTATCCTAAAATTCCATTGAGTGGTGTTCTCAATTCGTGACTCATATTCGCTAAGAATTCACTTTTAGCTTGGTTGGCACTATCAGCGATTTGTTTGGCTTCCGTGAGTTCAGCGGTGCGTTCTTCTACTCGGATTTCTAGCTCGGAATTGGTCTTGGCTAGCGCCTCAAAGGATTCGCGCAACTGTTGTGCCATAAGGTTGAAAGACTGCCCCAGAACTTCTAGTTCTTCTACACCTTTTACCTGCACATTTTTCTCTAAGTCGCCACTGGCGATCGCTCTAGAAGCTGCGCTCAAATGGAGAATCGGGCTGGTAATCCAGCGTGCGGTTAAGATTCCCAAAATGGTAGCCAGCGCCAAGGCTCCGAAACACAACAAAATGGTAGTCTGGGTATTGGCGTTAATTTGATCCATGAAATCGCTTTCAGGAACTACGACGACGATCAGCCAGTCCAATCCTCGGCTATCCTGAAAGGGCATAACTTGGAGAAATTGCCGCTGGCCGGCGATCGTAAAATCCAATTGCTGAGAGCTATTAATTTTAGTGAGGTCGCCAAAGTGTTCTTTTAAATGCGCTGTTGTCAGCCGAATTAAATCATCTGTGCTATCTAAAGCATTCAGGCGATCGAGGGTGTCATTTTTGGTGATAAATGCTTCTTTGAGAGTTGAACTGGCTACTAGGAGTCCAGAACGTTCCATAATGAATGTCTGTCCCGAACGACCGATGTTTAAGCTGTGCAGGAAGTCACTGAGAAAAGAGATCAGAAAATTAGCAACGAATACTCCGCGCAGCTCGCCACTTTCGTCATAAACTGGATGTCCGGTAGGAAGCGAGAGCGTTTTCTGACCTATAAGCGAAAAAATTTCGCTCCATGTGGGCTTGCCTAAGCGTACACTGTCTTTATACCATGAACGGCTGAGTATATTGTAGTTGCGGGAGACTGTTAAGAGCTTCGTTTGATTGCCTTTGCTATCAGATTCATAAATATGAAGTTCATTCCGATGCTCTTTGTCTGCTATTTTAAAAACTACTTTGCCATTCTCTTGGCGTTCAATGGCAATGAATTCTCCAGTTTTACTAGCAAAACCCATATTGGGCAGAGAAGGAAAGACTTGAATTTGCTCCCACAAATAGCGCTCCGTACTCTCCAATTCGTCGGGATTTAAGTACCCTAGTCGAAAGGCATTGGCATTCAGTTGATTGACGCGAGGGGCTGTGTCTAGGTATGTGGTGAGCTGCTGCTGGATGCGGGCCGTAATTTCACTCCGCAACTGGCTGGCCACTTCGTTGACTGCTTTTTGCCCGTTGCGTAAGGATAGCCAGCCTGTCAGCCCGACGGCGACAAATATCTGCAGAACGAATGGGAATACTAAAATTAGGCGCAGGGACACCTTTTTTTTAAAACGGTTGGACAGGAAAGTGGTTGCAGAGGTCTGTGACATTGATTGGTGTTACTCCTGGGGTAACGAGTTGGCTGAAAAATCTCAGGGGATTTAGTGAAATGAGGCTGAGGAAATATATATTGAAAAGCAATCTATAATAGTTAGTGAAAAGTTTGAGACAGTAACTTGCTTAAACAAAAATGGCTACCTATGTATTTTTTCTGGGAAGGGTATAATAAGAGCGGACTAAAGATACTGACGCGCCTTATTTTTTTATAGCATTGGTAAATTATTTTAGCCTTTAGCAAACCAGTTAGTAATCATATCTAATAGATTACTTGGTTTAGAGCTATGTGTAGTAGTTTTTAACTTTACTTTACAGAGAACCTCTAAAAAGTAGAATCTCATCAAACTTACATATAAATTGATATAATATATGTCTAAAAAATTGACCTTTCTCGCTAAAAACATGACACCCCTGGTCGGTGAGAACCCTAACGGCGGTCTAACTCACTACCGCGCTGAAGATGTGATGCACAACCCTGCCGATGACTTTCGTAGAGAATGCCGATCGCACATGAAACTTTACAATTCCAGCAAGTTTCATTTGCTGGAGATACAGCCGACTAGAAGGATTCGATAGCCACGACAAGTCGCCGTTATGCCCTACGGGATTAACAGTGGGAAAAAATCAAAGATTTGTGGCGCGGAGGTGAAGGTGATGTGGGTGGGACAGCCTGCCTAAAATTGGTTGTTCGTGGAAGCGGTGTTGTACCGCTACCCCGGCATCGCGTGGGGAGACTTGCCCTAACGCGGGGCTATCCGTTGCAGTTCTTTGGCTTGTTCTAAAATTTTCTCGAAGTCTTCTTCGCTCAACCGCTGAATGTAGTTGATTTTGAACTCTTCTAGGAAATCGCACAGCAGCAGTTGTATTTCTTGCCAGGTTTGCTGCTGTTGCAGTTCGGTTCCTAAAGCTTGCCCGAAATGTTGGACTAGCTGGCTGGAGAGTTTGATGCTTATGGGGTCTTCGCTGGCGATTTTGAAGGCTTCGTAGGCATCTTGGGGGCCGAGGGTGGCTAATTTTGAGATTTCTGCAACTAATTGCTGTGCTAGCTGTTCGGGCAGGTTTCCCAGGCCGGGTACTTGCTTCCATCCTTGATAGAGGGGGGATTGTTTGAGGAAGCTTTCAATATTGTACCGGAGGAGGGCTTCTAGGTCTGGCTGGAGTTGGGGGAGCACTTTGTAGACGGTTATTTGCACTAGATGGGTGGCGATCGCTTCTATTTCATTGATATTGTTGATGTCTAGATAGCGCTGTTTTTTAGATTGAAATAGTTGACGAGCCAGTTCGCCTGTGGTTATTGATTGTTGCATCTGATTGATCAGTTGAATTACTACAACTTCGGTCAATTCTTGAGCGAAGTTGGCGACGAAACCTCGGCTGATTTGGGTGCGTATCGGTTGGAGATCTGGCATTTTGGCTTGGTGGATGCGAATTGTGACGGGTAATACTCGCAACAGGCGCCAGAATGGGAGTAGCAGGAAGATGTCGTACCATCGCCAGAGCATGGCCGATCGCCAAGTGACGCTGCGGTGGCGGCGGCTGATCAGGTAGGTACGGGCTAGAAATTCGATCGCGAATATGGCAATGAATGGCAGGTCGATTAGCCAGAAGTTATCGGTGAATTCGCCGTTGTCTCCGATCGCGCGGTAATAGTTGGTGGCGATTAATGGCTTGATTTTGGAGTCAAACCACTGGATTTCTTTTTGCCAGCCTTGTTTGTTTAAATAGTCTTGGCTCCAGAAGCTTTGGAATGATTGTTTAGCGGAGTCTTGCGGATTCGGGACGCGATCGCGCATCCGGTCTTTGATTTTTTCTAGGGTGCCACTTTTGGATGCTACTCGAAAGGGATCTTCGTCGATCATTTTCGCGCTCAGATTGTTTATTTCCTGCAATTTTGCTGCTACTTGGGGAGAGGGCAACCCTGTTTGCACTACTTGAATTTTTAATTCTTCTAAGGTTTCCAGATATTGCTGGGTGTCTCGGTGGGGTTTAATTCCTTTAAATGGGTCGTATACTTGAGTTAGAACTGGCAGTTGCCGGAGGTAGAAATCTCGGCCGGGCACGTAAGTTATGTCAAATAATACTAGGCTTAAATTTCCTAGGGCTACCAGTGCCATGAACCGCTCGAACCAAGGTACTTTTGGTGATTTTATGCGGGAGTTTGGATTGGGAGAGGGCTTTAGTTTTGGTGTCACTGGCGATTCCTAATTAAGTAGACCTATGGAAATAGATGTAACTGGTAATAGCTGAAAAAAGGAAACAAGGAAAACTGGCTAATTGTCTGGTCGCGCTCGGATTGCGATCACGGAAGCTAGTCTTTATTTTAACGTGCGTTTGTTGGGGAGTTTTGGATTGTTGATTCCGCCTGGTTAGGTAATAAATTATGCTGCTAAAATATTAAAGCCGATCGAAGTTGACGGAAGCTGCGGCTCCCGTTAGTGTGCTTCTCTCTGGCAATAAAATTATATCTCAGGCGGAATCCTCAGTTTTTTCGGCGTTGCAGAGCTCACGGGGCTGGTAATAAATTACTATTTCTGTTTGATCTGGTGGCTCTTTGACCGCTAAATCAAATGTATTGCACGCAGCGGAGTCTAAGGTTAGATGAGGACTTCGAGTTTGAGGTCAAACCCTCAAGAGAGTTATACTTGCTCAGGGGCAGTCTGGTGAGAGCGCCCCCTCTGATGGCGAGGGTGGCTGCCGCCTCCGTAAGGTTCGAGGTCTCGCCTCTACAAAAACCAGCTCGCGATCGGACTCTTGAATAATATAAAACCCTGAGTATAATTTTGTTCGCATTTTTTTAATATATGACATACTGCCTTAATCTCGATTGCCCAAGAGACAAGCGTCAGAACCCACCAGGCACAAAGTATTGTCTTAATTGTGGTTCAAAGCTGCTGCTAAAAGACCTTTATGCAGCAACTGAACCGCTGCGCGACGGGGGATTTGGCAGGACTTTCCGAGCTGTTAATCATGGAAAATTTGAGGAATTGTGCGTAATAAAGCAGTTGTCGCCCCCTCAAGAGTTTCAGCGAAAGCCCGGTCATTTTAAAAAATATGTTCGACTGTTTGAACAAGAGGCAAGGCGGTTATACGAACTTAAGCACCCGCAAATTCCTCAGTTAATTTCTTATTTTGAGGAAGATGGGCGATTGTATTTAGTACAAGAGTTTATTGATGGCAATAATTTAAAAGATGAGTTAGACAAGTACGGTGCTTATAGCGAAATCAAAACTTGCGAACTGCTGTTAGATTTATTGCCTTTATTGAAGTTTGTTCATGACCGAAATGTAATTCACCGTGATATTAAGCCGGAGAATGTGATCCGCCGTTCTCGCGATCGTAAATTAGTGCTGATAGATTTTGGGGTTTCTAAACAGGTAGTAGCTGCTGCTCCCACCAAAACAGGAACGAAGTTGGGAACTCCTGGCTACGCGGCTCTAGAACAGCGTCACGGTAGGGCTGTGCCTGCTAGCGACCTTTATAGTTTGGGGGTGACTTGTATTCGCTTGCTGACTTCTGTTATGCCTTATCTGGATATCTACGGGGACATTCACGATGACCTTTACGATCCGCTTGAAGGCCGATGGCTTTGGAGGGAGGCTTTGCCAAAAGGAACACAAATTAGCGACGATTTAGGTCAGGTTTTGGATAAGTTGATTCAGGAATATGTTAAAGATCGCTACAAATCGGCTGTGGAAGTTTTGGATGCTTTAAAACCTCCTGTTGTTGTTGTCCCAGTCCTGGAAAAGTCGCAGCAGGCAACTGTTGTGAGTCCTTCGGTTCCGACTCAACCTGTGACGGATACTCCGCTAGTTTCTGTGAATTTAGAGTCGGAAAAAGGTATTGATTATTCTCACTTGGCAAGGCTGCTGGCTGCTAAAAATTGGCGTGGTGCTGATGAGGAAACTTCTGTGAAAATGCTGGAGGTGATGCAGCAAAATTCACGGGGTTATTTGAGTGAGGAAGATATTAGGAAGTTTCCAGCTAAGGATTTGCAGACTATCGATCAACTTTGGGTGCGGCACAGTCACCGCAGATTCGGTTTTTCTGTGCAAAAGGGTTTGTGGCTCAAGTTGGGGGGAAAGCCTGGTGTTTATGATGCTACAGTTTGGGAGAAGTTTGGCGATCGAGTGGGCTGGCGGGTTAACAGCCAGTGGGTATACTATTCGGAGCTGAATTTTACTTCTAAAGCAAAGCCTGGACATTTGCCGGGGGGGACTGTTTTTGGGTGGGAAGGCGGGGTTTTGTGCGGTGTTTTGGGTTTGGGTGGGATCTGGTTTCTGCTGTCGCGGCGGGATTTGTAGAAGCAAGGTAGAAGGTAGAAGGCAGAATTTATTAGTCAGGCTGCACCCCAAGCGAAGTCGAAGTGTTATTGACACTCCCCACGGCTAGAAGCCGGGGGATTCTTGCTTCACAGGGATTCCAATGAATTTACCCTCAGCAAGCATCTTCACCGTATGCCCTACGGCTGCAAGTCCTCTAATTAAAACTACTTGAGCGGAGGCTACATCTCTATCTGTTATATACCCGCAGCTTGAACAACTGTGAGTGCGTTCTGATAGGTCTTTTTTGCCTGTTTCTGTACCGCAATTTGGACAAATTTGACTTGTTTTTCTGGCATCTACTTTTTGAAAGTACACACCACGTTTAAAACAAGTTTGTTCGAGAATGTTGAAGAATTGACCAAAACCAGCATCTAAACAATGCTTGCCCAAGATTCCTCTCGATAACCCGACCAGATTCAAATTCTCGACAAAAACCATCCCTGCATCATCGCAGATTTTGTGTGATAGCTTGCGATGCCAGTGTTTTCGGCAGTTGGCTACGTACTCGTGCAGCAGTGCCACTTTTTTCTGAGCTTTCTTCCAATTATTTGAGCCTATGCGTTTTCTACTGACACTCTGTTGCAGTAATTTAAGCTTGCGTTCTGCATCAATAAAAAACTTTGGACGTTTAATTAGAAGCCCATCCGAAGTTGCAATAAAATTAGTCAAGCCAACATCAAGCCCCACTGGGTTTCCATTTGGAATAATATCGGGGATTGAAACGTCCCATTGCAAAGCTAGCATGGCATACCAGCCAGACGCACGCTTGACTACGCGCACTTGTTTTAGTATCGCACCACTTGGTATTTCGCGACTTTGGCGAAACTGCACCCAGCCAATCTTAGGTAGTTTAACAGCACTATTTTTGATAGGTTCTACTCCCATCTGAGGAAATACAAAAGAGCGCATCTTCCCAACTTTTTTGAAGCGAGGAAATCCGTGTTTTTGTTCCCACATATTTACAAAGGCGCCTTCAAGCCGTTTAAGAGTTTGTTGCAGAACGTGCACTTGAACTGCTTTCAGTGCTGGTATAGTTGCTCTAGCTTGAGTTAAACCCTTACACTGACTGGCGTAGGTCGGTCTGGGTACGGAGGCGGGAATTATATATTCAGCGCGAATTGAGCAAGCGTTAATTTGACAACTACGAGATTTAAACCAATCTTTGCGCTCTGCCAGCGACCAGTTGTATACACGACGGCATTGTTCTAGCCAATCTTCAAATATTGTTACTTGTGCTACTGTGGGCTTAAGTTTGAATTCGTAGGTCAGATTGAACACTTACTTTACCTCCTTGACCTATTCTACTCTTTTCTTGAGTTATCGACTGAACGTTTTTTCAAGAAATACAAGAGAACACGAGCTAAATATTCAAGGCGGTTGAAACCGCTACCGACTTATCCCCACGTAAGACAGCCGGGGGCTTGTGTCTCGCTTTTCGGTCATGAAAGAGTTTTGAGTTGCGAATTAAAGAGTTAACAAGTTTTGAGTTTAATCATCTGTTATGTAGAAATTAGCTCTAAAAAAAGCTAAAAATAAGATATAATCACAAACCCTTTTTTTTGTGCTATGTTCTTAGAGAAGGGCAAGTTTGCAAAGTCAAAAGCCAGTCCTCGGCGGTTGCCAACCAAGGGGACTGGCTTTTGCTCCAATTTACCAAGGAGATTTATCTATTATGTTGCAAGAAAAACGTCTCAAGCCGTGGACTATAGTTCGCTCGCTTCCAAATGTGGAAAAGGTGGTTGTGGGTGAGTTTCGCAGTTGGTCTGATGCAGACGGTCACTTGAAAATTCTCAAGCGGATGGTGCCGACGGATCGATTGAGTGTTGTCTTCGATCCGGTAGTTCAAGCGTAACGTCGCTGGTAAATTGATCAGCGTGCGATCGCTCTTTGAGCTAAGCGATCGCCTCTTTTTTTAGATACTGTTTTTTTACATAAAAAATGCGACCGCTAAACAGGCGATCGCAAATTGAATCATTGTCGTTAACTGCGGCGAATTTCAGTAATTTGGTCGGCAATATCCAAAATTCTTTGGGGCATGGATGGCCCGGTAAAAATCATATCCAAATGATGTGGCTTGTTGTCAATCAATGCCACCACTTCGGCTTCGGGAATCAAGCCCAAATTAACCGCTAAACTCAATTCATCGAGAATAACTAAGGCATAACGGCCTTCGCGCACCGCATTTTGAACATACTGCCACAATTGTTCGATCGATCGCGTCTCCAGCTCATCTAAATCGGCATTCTCAATGCAGCGTGACAAATCGCAGCGCACCCAATCTAAATTTTGCCCCAGCCGCACCGGATGCTGGTGCCCTTGATTAATTCCCCCTTTGAGGAACTGCACCGCTAGCACGGGAGCTCCCTGTCCTGCAATTCTGAGGGCCTGAGCCATGACACTGGTAAAAAAGCAGCGGTGCGGGCCTGTAAAGACTTGCACCAGCCCTTGAACTGTGTAGGGCAAGCTGTGGGTTAAATTGAGTTTAGGGGTTTGTAACTGAGCAACCATAGGGCAATATTTAATCAGCAACTAAGTCTTGAGTGCAGCTCCGACCTTGGCGTGGCTGAAGCCTGCTTGACAATATATAGTGTACGGGGCCGAGTGCACATCGGATCGAACACTAGATATACAAGTTGTCAAAAGCTCGCGGCAGTGGCATTCGCAGTCGTTTGTTCGATTTTTGAACTCAATGAGCACTTAGGCAGAAACGGGGTTTTTTACCAAAATACGGCGTGGAGCTTGACATTTATACAGTTATAGGGTGAAAAACCAAGGTGATGAGAGTCTTGCGGCGTCCAGGGCTTTGAAGAAAAGGTACACACATCGCGTAAAATTTGAATGTCGCGGCACTAGGAGCAGAGACTGTGAGAGTAGTGATTCTGGGAGGGCCAGGAGCGGGAAAGGGAACTCAGGCTGAACTACTGTGCAGCAATTTGAGCCTTCCTTTGCTGGCGGTGGGGGACATTCTAAGGGAGGCGATCGCAGAAGACACAGATTTAGGCAAGCTGGCGGTGTCTTATGTCGAAAGAGGGGAATTAGTTCCCGACGCAACTATGATTCAATTCTTTCGCCGCCGGCTGTTGCTGTGGGATGTCTTTAATGGCTGGGTGCTGGAGGGCTATCCGCGAACGGCTTTTCAAGCTGAGGAGTTGGATTTTTTATTAGAGGATTTGGCGCAGGAGCTAGATTGGGCCGTTTGGCTGAAAGTGCCGATCGAGGTTTTGCTGAGTAGGTCGATCGAGCGCGATCGATCGGATGACCATCCTGAAATTTTACAGCGTCGGCTCGATTTGTTCCACGAACGCACTATTCCTCTTTTAGAGTATTACGAATACCGCAACAAACTGTTAACTATTGATGGCGATCAATCTCCACAACAAGTCCAGCAGGATATTCTCAAATTAATCGAGGCTAAGAGCAAATCGGCATAAAATTTTAGATTTTAGATTTTAGATTGAACGACTGCATATTTACCGCATCAAAAAAAACCGAAAGATTAATACCCAATTTTTAAGTTTTAATGCCCAATTACCCATTACCAATAACCTAAATATTATGTCTTTCCAACGTCCAGATGGCAGACAACCAAATCAAATTCGTCCGATTAGTTTCGATCGACAGTTTACCAAATTTGCTAGCGGTTCCGTACTGGCGAAAAGTGGCGATACCCAGGTACTTTGCAGCGTTACAATCAAGCCGGGAGTGCCTAGATTTCTGGAGAATACCGGACAAGGTTGGCTGACAGCGGAATACCGAATGTTGCCGGGTTCTACGCCGCAGCGACAAGAGCGGGAATTTATGAAATTATCGGGACGCACTCAGGAGATTCAGCGGTTGATTGGGCGCAGTTTGCGATCGTGCTTGGATATGCAATTATTGGGGGAACGCACAATACTTGTCGATGCGGATGTTTTGCAAGCGGACGCGGGGACTCGCACGACTTCAATTACTGGCGGGTTTGTGGCTGTGGCTGATGCTTTGAATAAATTGGTACAAAAAGGTGATTTAGTGCGATCGCCCATTATTCGTCAAGTGGCGGCCGTGTCTGTGGGGCTTTTGGAAGGCGAGCCGTTTTTAGATTTGAATTATCTTGAAGATGTGGCGGCAGAAATTGATTGTAATGTGGTAATGAATGGTGATTTGAATATCATAGAAATTCAGGGAACTGCGGAAGAGGGAAGTTTCAGCCGGAGTCAGTTAAATCAAATTTTGGATTTGGCAGAAACGGGGATTCAGGAATTGTTGGAGGCTCAGCGGCTGGCTTTAGTGGAGTAGGTAAATCTAATTGCTGATATGGGAGCATCCCAATTTTGTAAAAGGGGAAAAGTATGATACAGTTCCCCTTTTATTTTAGCTTATCCCTATATTATA